>JBDNJL010000111.1:0-7385 GCA_041687795.1 Methylotenera sp.
ACACATTACAGCGGATGTTGGGCAAATTTTATTTGGTCAAACTGTAACAGCTTCTGGCGACAGTATGATGCAACAACTTAATGCAAAGCATGCTAACCCTAAAAAATCCGTCATTATGGATATTGAGTGTGATGCAGGTTGCGGTGTTGTACCTTTTAAATATCGCGATCAAAACTACGTTAATGCATTGCAATGGGCGATTGGTTTAGAGATTTTTTTAAGCGTAGAAGATCCATGGCGTATATTCCTAACCACAGATCACCCAAATGGGGCACCATTTACAAGCTATCCGCATTTGATTCGATTGCTAATGGATAAAAGCTTTAGAAACGAAACGTTCGCAAAACTCAATTTAGATGCGCAAGCGATGAGTAATTTAAAATCACTCAACCGTGAATACAGCTTATATGATATTGCGATTATGACGCGAGCAGGCGCAGCCAAGTTGATTGGCTTGAATGACCGCGGACACTTAGGTGTTGGTGGTGCGGCTGATATTACCGTGTATACCGACCAGCCAAACCGCGAAGCGATGTTTGCCAAGCCAAACTATGTGTTTAAAGATGGTGAGTTAGTGGTGAAAGATGGCATTGTGACCAAGGTGGTTTGGGGTAAAACGCATACGGCAAAACCAGCATTTAATATTAGCGTGGAACAAGACTTAAAATTATATTTTGATAAATACCATACGGTAAAAATGGATAACTTCAAAATTAGTGATGACGAAATTGCCCAAGACGGACGTAATCAAGTAATAACACATGCACCGAAAACTTAGCATAATTAAATGATGATTATTAATAGCATAAAAATTGACGACTCTTTTGCCGAAGCATTTAATATGCGCGGTACACGCGTACTCATTACAGCACAAAATTTAAAGTGGGCATATCATGCCGCAAATGCGATGACTGGATTTGCAACATCGGTTATTGGTTGTGGTGTTGAGGCTGGTATTGAGCGTGAATTATTGGACAATGACACACCTGATGGTAGACCTGGTGTAAGTATTTTAATGTTCGCCATGGGCAGCAAGGTGCTCATGCATCAGCTTGAAACACGCATGGGGCAATGCATACTCACCTGCCCAACTGCCGCGGCATTTGCGGGTATCGATAGTGATGATGCGATTAGTTTAGGTAAACATTTGCGTTTTTTTGGCGATGGTTATCAAACCTCAAAACTCATCCAAAACCAACATGGCAAAGCAAAAAGATATTGGCGTATTCCTGTGATGGATGGCGAATTTTTAACTGAAGAAACCACTGGTATGGTGCGCGCAATTGGCGGTGGCAACTTTTTAATTTTGGCAACCTCACAACCTGCTGCCCTGTACGCTGCTGAAACTGCGGTTGAAGCAATGAGAAAAGTACCGAATATTATCATGCCTTTCCCCGGCGGCGTTGTGCGCTCTGGCTCAAAAGTCGGGAGTAAATATCCTAAAATGTTTGCTTCTACCAACGATGCATTTTGTCCTACTTTAAAAGGTGTGGTGAATACAGAATTATCGGATGATATTGAAAGCGTCATGGAGATTGTAATTGATGGCTTAAGCTTTGAAGATATTGCAAAATCTATGCAAGTGGGTATTAAAGCGATTTGTGATTTAGGAGAAACAAGTGGCGTGAAACGAATTTCTGCAGGTAACTATGGCGGAAAATTGGGTCCGCATCACTTTAAATTACACGAAATCATGGCGGGGAATCTTTCAGCCAAGGTGGAAAAGCAATGATGAAAGAACCGCTTACCTTTAATTTAAAAATGTGTTTACCAAAAACGGTTAAGTATTTGGTCAATTGCAGCGCTTTAACACCTAATAATCTGAATAATTTAAGCATGACAGAGATTTCAGCTTTGAAAATTATACGGGGCAATACGACTAAAACTGTCAGCGAACTATTTGAAATTTCGGGTGAAGACACGAAAAATATCGTCTTTGAAAACACAGGTAACGATAATCTTGAGCTCGCTTACATTGGTGCCAATATGACCACTGGCAGCATTACCGTTAAAGGTAATGCTGGCGTTTATTGCGGGCTTGGTTTGCAAGGTGGCACTATTCATTGTCTAGCTAATACCGCAGATTTTGCGGCGTGTAATATGGTGAACGGCTTACTTAAAATTGATGGCAATACAGGCGACTTTTTGGGCGGCGCAACGGCGGGTTTACGCAAAGGTATGCGCGGTGGAGTCGTTATAGTCAAAGGTAATGCGGGCGACCGCGCAGGCGACCAAATGCGCCGTGGCGTAATTTTAATTGAAGGTGATGCAGGCAACTATTGCGGTAGCCGCATGATTGCAGGTACGATAGGTGTTCTAGGCAATGTAGGAAAATATGCAGGTTTTAGTATGCAACGTGGCACACTTTTATTTGCAAATACACCATCATTACATGCAACCATGCAAAACTGTGGCATGCATACCTTGTCATTTTTAAACTTAATGTTGAAGTCATTTATCCAGTTTGACACGCCATTTGCCGCACTTAATTTGCAACGTGTTCAGCGTTTTGTAGGCGATGCAGCAACAAATGGCAATGGCGAAATTCTTGTTATAGCAAACTAGCTTTCACATAAAAACAGCTATCGCATTCAAAGTGTTAAAATAACACTTTAATCATTCGACTTAATCGTTTCATGTCACATAAATATCTCACCGCCGCACTTTATAAATTTGTTAGCTTGCCAGACTATAAAGATCTGCAGATGCCGATTCTTGCTAAATGCCAGAAAAACAATATTAAAGGCACTTTATTACTCGCTGAAGAAGGCATTAACGGTACGATTGCTGGACTACCTGCGGACATTCATAATGTACTCAATCTTTTGCGTAAAGACCCTCGTTTTAGCGATTTAGAACACAAAGAATCGTATGCAGAAACACACCCTTTTTACCGTATGAAAGTACGCTTAAAAAGAGAAATAGTAACGCTAGGCGTGCAAGGTGTAAGCCCAACAAAACAAGTTGGCACCTATGTCAAGCCTGAAGATTGGAACGCCTTAATTAGTGACCCAGATGTAATTTTGATAGATACGCGTAACGATTATGAGGTTGATATTGGCTCATTTAAAGGTGCGTTGGACCCAAAAACTACGACCTTTCGCGAGTTTCCAGAATACGTTGCGAAAAACTTAGATAAAACCAAACATAAAAAAGTCGCTATGTTTTGCACTGGCGGTATTCGCTGCGAAAAAGCATCGAGCTACATGATGGATCAAGGCTTTGAAGAAGTGTTTCATTTGCATGGCGGTATCTTAAAATATCTTGAAACTGTGCCAGAAGAACAAAGCTTGTGGCAAGGTGAATGTTTTGTATTTGACCAACGTGTTGCAGTAAAACATAACTTAGAAATGGGCGAATATGACCAATGCTATGCTTGTCGCCACCCACTCTCACCTACAGAAATGCATAGTGCACAATACCAAGCTGGCATTTCGTGCCCATATTGTTATGACAAAGTTTCGCAACAAAAGCGCGCAAGTTTAATCGAACGTCAAAAACAAGTAACCTTGGCGAAAATTCGTGGCAAAGTGCATATTGGCAGCATCAATACTAATATTAAAACTGCTATAAAACCTAACAAATAAAATTGAAAATATTATGCCCAACTACAATGACTTAGCCAATACACTGAACGGCTTTGCCGAACAATCAAAAGAGAAGCCACTCACTTTAGGATCTGCACTAGATTCCCTTGATGAAGCTGGTTACGCTTTAATTTCTATCATTATAGTACTGCCTTTTTTGCAACCGTTACCGCTCGGCCCTATTACTGTCATAGGCGGTGTCGCATTTGCAACACTTGGTTGGCAGTTATTTAATGGTCATGACTCACCAGTGCTGCCCGCTAAAGTTCGCTCATTAGAGTTTTCTGAAAAAACGTGGCGTATATTAAGTAATGTTTGCCTAAAAATTCTTGGCTTTTGCAAGAAATTTACCAAACCACGCTATTTATATATGGTGCAAGGCAAGCAAGGTCAAAAAATTGGTGGCTTAATACTACTTGCTGCTGGCGCACTGATGGCAATTCCGTTTGGTGTTTTACCTTTAAACAATTTGCTACCAGGTTTAGCTATTTTGTTTTACTGCTTAGGCGAGCTAGAAGACGATGGCTTAATGTTTTTTTTCGCTTTTTTTTGGTTAATCGTAACGGTAATTTACTTCGCTCTATTCTTTTTCGCGTTATGGTATTTTGGTCAAGAGGCCTTAGATTTTTTAAAGTTACATAGTTAAAAATAATAATATAAAAATATAAGTTAATAAAAAGCGCACCTTGAGAGGTGCGCTTTTTATTACTAAATTATTGTTTCATATTTGCTACAAAAATACTTAATGGGTTTTTACGGACGCATTTTAACAATAGATTATTTTCTATTTTTTAAATTTGCCGCAATACGCAAACGCAAGGCATTTAATTTAATAAAGCCAGCAGCATCTTTTTGGTCATAAGCACCCGCATCATCTTCAAACGTTGCGATAGTTGAATCAAACAATGAATCAGTTTTACTATCACGCCCGACAACGATCACATTGCCCTTATACAATTTAACGCGCACCCAACCATTGACAGTGGCTTGCGTGTGGTCAATCAAAGTTTGTAAGGCTATACGCTCTGGGCTCCACCAGTAACCGTTGTAAATCATGCTGGCGTAACGTGGCATTAAGTCATCTTTCAAATGTGCGACTTCGCGGTCTAGTGTAATGCTTTCAATTGCTCTATGCGCTTTTAGCATAATGGTGCCGCCAGGCGTTTCGTAACAACCGCGAGACTTCATGCCCACATAGCGATTTTCAACTAAATCTAAACGGCCAACACCATGCTTACCGCCTATTCTGTTTAAATGCGCTAGCAAAACATGTGGTTTCATTGCTTCACCATTTAAACTTACTGGGTCGCCATTGACATATTCAATGTCCAAATACTCCGCTGCGTCTGGCGCTTTTTCTGGGCTTACACTCCAACGCCACATACTCTCTTCAGCTTCTGCTGCTGGGTTTTCTAAGTGGCGTCCTTCGTATGAAATATGTAACAAGTTTGCATCCATACTATATGGGCTGCCGCCTTGTTTATGTTTCATCTCCACTGGAATACCGTACTTTTCTGCGTAATTCATCAGCTTTTCACGGCTTAATAAATCCCACTCGCGCCATGGAGCAATAATTTGAATATTTGGGTTTAAGGCATAAGCACCTAACTCAAAACGCACTTGGTCATTACCTTTACCAGTAGCGCCATGTGAAATTGCATCTGCATTGGTTTCGCGGGCAATTTCAATTAAACGTTTAGCAATAAGCGGGCGGGCTATTGAAGTACCAAGTAGATATTCGCCCTCGTACACCGTGTTTGCGCGAAACATTGGAAACACAAAGTCGCGTACAAATTCCTCACGAACATCGTCGATATAAATCTCTTTTACTCCAGCCGCTTTTGCTTTTGCGCGTGCTGGTTCTAGCTCTTCGCCTTGACCTAAGTCGGCGGTAAACGTAACCACTTCACAATGATATTCGTCTTGTAACCACTTCAAAATAACTGACGTATCTAAACCGCCAGAATAAGCCAACACTACTTTTTCGATTTCTTTTTTTACAATACTCATTGCGTTAACATTTCCCTGATTAATCTCTATCTATTTGATTATAATAAATTTATTTAAGATATTATTGTTTGCCTAGCGACAAATATTCCATTAGGGCTTTTTGCACATGCAAACGATTTTCGGCTTCGTCCCACACTACTGATTGTCCGCCGTCAATGACATCAGCTGCCACTTCTTCGCCGCGATGCGCTGGTAAACAATGCATAAATAAGGCATCTTTAGCCGCCACTCGCATCATTTCGCTATCCACTTGCCAATCAGCAAAGTCGCGCATACGCTCTTCATTTTCTGCTTCAAAACCCATACTGGTCCACACATCAGTTGTCACTAAGTGCGCATCTTTTGCGGCTTCCATTGGATCAGCAAACTCTTCATAATGGTCGTTACCATATAAGTTTGCCCGCTCTGGCTCAACTTCATAACCTGGAGGCGTTGAAACATGTACATTAAAATCTAGTACTTCGGCCGCTTGCAGCCATGTGTTACAAACGTTATTACTATCGCCAATCCATGCCACTGTTTTGCCTTGAATGCTGCCGCGATGTTCAATAAACGTAAAAATATCTGCCAAAATTTGGCATGGATGATATTCATTGGTTAAACCATTAATCACCGGCACGCGAGAGTTGGCCGCAAAGCGCTCAATAATCTCCTGCTCGTAAGTACGAATCATCACGAGGTCGCTCATGCGTGAAATTACTTGCGCTGCGTCTTCAACAGGCTCACCGCGACCGAGCTGAGAATCTCGAGTGTTTAGGTAAATTGCTGAACCGCCAAGTTGGTGCATGCCAGCCTCGAAAGACAAGCGCGTGCGTGTGCTAGCTTTTTCAAAAATCATCACCAAGGTACGGTCTGAAAGCGGCCAGTATTGTTGATATGCCTTAAACTGGTTTTTAATCCACTGCGCGCGTTCAAACACGTGCTCAAGCTCACCGCGGGTTAAATCATTAAATTGTAAAAAATGTTTTATTGCCATAATATTGTCGCTATCTTTATTTACTTGTTTTGCAAAAAAGCCTTAATGACTTTTGATAGTTCTTTTACAAGTATATTTGCCTCTTGCTCATTCATCACCAAAGGTGGCAATAAACGTATCACTTTATCAGCCGTTACGTTAATTAATAATTTAGCCGCTAATGCCAGTTTCACAAGTTCGCCACAAGGTTCGGCAAGCTCAACTCCAATCATCATGCCTGCATTACGTACGTTTAGAATACCTTTGGTGTCTTTCAATTCTGCTATAAAACCTTCACGGATTAAATTACCGATTTTTTCAGCATTTTCACGCAGTTTTTCTTGCTCAATAATATTGAGGGTGGCTAAACCTGCAGCTGTGGCTAATGGGTTTCCTCCAAAAGTTGAGCCATGTTTACCATATGTAAAAACCTCAGCAGCTTTACCCGCAGCCAGACATGCGCCAATCGGCACACCAGAAGCTAAGCCTTTAGCCAAACTAATTACGTCTGGCTTAATATTAGTATGCTGAAATGCAAACCAAGTGCCTGTTCGTCCAACACCAGTTTGCACTTCATCTACCATTAACAACCAGTCATTTTGATCGCAAATTTTACGCAAAGCTTCTAAATAACCGCCTGAATCTTTGGGAATGTTTATGCCGCCCTCACCTTGCACTGGCTCAACTAATACCGCTACTACGTTAGGTCTTGAAACCAGTTGTTTAACCGCTTCAACATCATCGTAAGGCACGCGCACAAAACCACTCACTAGCGGCTCAAAACCTGCTTGTACTTTACGACTACCCGTAGCCGACAAGGTTGCCATGGTGCG
>JBDNJL010000112.1:0-6581 GCA_041687795.1 Methylotenera sp.
GTCTGTATATATGATACCTTTCATTTAACTTCCTTTTAGTGATTTAAGACATTATCGTTTGTCTACTAAATCGGGGAAAGTCCAATACAACTTTTGTTAAGTGATTCTCAGAAATGCTATGGGCATAAGCAATATCTGATATTTTTACTAATTTGCCCTACTGAAACCCAAAAATACTAGCACAAGTATAGAGTAATCAGAGTATGTGGTCAGCCGCATAAAAAAACTATTAAAGATGTAAAGTAGGTTTTAAGGTGTTATTTAAAGAAAATGATGCGTTACTTTTAAGGTGTACTTAATATACACCTTAAGTTGCGCTTATATAAAATGCTTTAAATATTTATTCTACACCTGTGATTACTTTAAGAAAGGAAAATAATGACACTTTTAGTGAGCTTTAACTGCTTGCCAACTTCATTAGCCATCAATCTTTGAAAGCACTAAATTTTTTACGAAGAAATTTTGATACATCTTAAAGTTATTAAGATGTATAGTAAATAACTCTACTTAATTTTAATCTGGATACAGACTAATATATAGGTAAATTAAAACTAATTTATTGTTAATTCTTAAAATCAATTTCAATATATCCTACGCAATAATGCGCAATTATCCTACATGACAAAAAGATTAGGTGGAATACGATTATTGTCATAGCCATGCCACGGTAGTAACTAAGTATTTAACCATTTTTAATAGGAGATTTTTATGAGTATTACAAAAACTAATTCAAGTTTTTCGCTTAAATCAACACTAATGACCGCTGTTAGTTGTTTCGCCTATAGCGGCGCAGCACTCGCGGACGAAGAGTTCTACGGAACGGTAGAAAGTCGGCCCACTGGAAACGTTGGCATTTGGGTGATTAGCGGTCAACAAGTAGAAGTTACAGACAAAACAGAAATAGAAACCGATAATGGACCACTGGTAGTTGGCTCATGCGTAGAAGTTGAGCACAAAAAAGGTGTTGTGGAAGAAATCGAATCTGCTAAACCAGCGAAATGCGATAAAAAATAAAAAGCGGATAGTTAGCAGACTGGTGACGGGGATTTGACATGTCAAGGTTTAACTTTTCACTTCCCCACCGTAGCTTATTCTCTGATAATTACCAAAAATTTTGGTTTATGCAAGCAATCCTGTTTATTGAAATCAGTATAAAAAAACTTTCAAACTTCAATAACCTACTGACAAATCCAAGAACTCTTTATGAATCAAGATTCTAAAAAGGCCGCAATTTTTTGCAACCGCAAAGTGCTTAGCTCAGCTCGCAAGGGGGCAGTAAAGCTCACCATCACAAGATAGTCAAGTCATTTACAAAAGTGCTTTCAGTAGATTTATTAATACTCAATTCATTAAGCTTTTATGACTGCTCGATACACATGCCATGTGCTGTGCCCTAAAATTGGCATAGTGATAATAAGCCCGATAAATCCTGTAAAAAAACTTAATGCCGTTAGTGTCACGATGCAGAGCGCCCAAAAAAACATGGCAGCTGGGTTGCTAAGACACACCTTAATACTGGCAATTCCCGCGGTAATAGCGTCGGTATTCTGTTGAGAGATAAGCGGCACCGCAATGACGCTAGTGCAAAAAACAAAAGCCGCAAATATGCCGCCCACTGTAAAGTAAATAAGCGTAAATACAGGCTGTTGCATTGTCATAACGCTTGCCAGCACTATCTGTGTTGTGGGCAACCCACCTTCAAAAAATATCGCAAAAATTACTAATGATGCTCGCGCCCAAACGAGCAGCAATAACGTGAGCATACCTGCAAATAGGCCAAGGTTAGCAACATTTGAACGCCATGCAAATAGGCTAGGTAGTAGCTTAGGTTTAACGCCAGATGATATTTGCTGACTTAAGTGATAAAGCCCCATTGCAAGAGCTGGGCCTAGTAGAAAAAATCCTGTTGTTAAGCCTACAAAAAGCGCCATTGCATCTGAAAGTAATAAGTAAATACCCGACCCTGCAAGCGCAAAACAGGCCCCATAGAATAGGCTAGGAAATCCACTAGTAAGGGTATCTTGGAAGCCGTTTTTCAGGCATTGCAAAATTGTTGAGGTAGAAATTTTTACAATTTGTGGAAACCTGTGACTATTCGGCTCTAGTTGATTTAGCATTTAAATTATCTTTCCTCAGATTAACTGATTTGCTTAGCGCTAATTGTAGTGAATCGATTGTTTAAATTTCACTCAATAAATTGTATTATTTGTATAAAACTATTTTTTTTGTAAAAATTGAATATGTTTACGACATAATATCACTGGTATTGGCAAATTGTTATCATGAGCAATGTATTAAAAATTGCTACAAATTATATTTTTATGCTAACTACTAGAAAAAATATAAATCTTCTATGCATTTAGGTCGGAACAGTAGTGTGATGCCGAATCATTAACGCAAAGTTACATGGACTGATGGTGGATGTTTAGTTGACGTTGTTTTAACGTAATACTTAACGCTTTTTTATAAACACATTTTGTAAATAACGCATATTCTCTTGACCAACCAAACCTATGCTTAAGCAGAAAAAAAGTTAGAATTTATGACTTGATAAAGTTTAAGCTGGTTTTAAATCAAATGCGATGCAAATACGTGTTTCGTCGCCGCTAAATGGCACTGTTCTGTGAAATAGCGAAGATGGGAACAGCACGATATCTCCCACCTTTGGCATGGTACTTTCTACTTTAAAGCTTTCAATAGTTAATGGTGGCAAAATTGGGTAAGTATCACCATGAAAACCGTACTCAAACGCGCCTTCGTCCGCTTGTTTTTTTTGCGTAGGCATGGCTAAATATACCGCACCGCTAATCCAGCCAATTTCATGAATATGCGGATCTAGATGACCGCCTTGTGTCATTTTTACATACCACGAGCTAGTAAACTCTAGATTGCCAGGAAAAGATTGAATAAGCTCGCAGTCAGCGTTTGAATAAGTTTGTTTGTAATCAACAAAGGCTTGTTTAATCAAATTAGCTAAGGCTTGAAAAGAAGCCTCTGGTCTTTTAAACAAGTTACCCGCAGACTGTGTGCCATAATGCAATCTGCCTTGTTTGCGCTCTGCAATTTCGTTATTGTTAATGTCGTGCAGCAAATCTGCAAGTAAAGTGCTGTTTGGCATAGCTAGTGCGGGAAGACTTTTTTGATAAACAAAATCAAACGCGTTTTTACAAAAGTTGTAGGTGTTTTCTATGCCAAAATTAATGGCGTAATGCGTCGCAAGCGTACTTGTAAATGGCGAAGTATGAGGCTGGGTTGCTGCCAAATGATCTAAAGAAGCTTTAAAGTCTTCAAAACGCGCTGCTTTATATAAGCAGAACAAACTCCGTACCTGCCAATCATCAAATTGTGAAATTTTAAAAAAAGGCAGCGCTTCGTCGTATCTTTTTGCTAAATACAAAAATTCAGCCATATTATAGTTAGCGCGCGGGTGCTGCGGGTTAAGACTTAACGCTTTTTGATAGGCAGATATTGCAGCATCCATATTGCCTTGGTCGCGCAATGTTTCGCCTAGATTGTTATGCGCGTCAGTGTAATTAGCAAAGACTGAAATCGCTTTTTGGTAGTTAGCAACCGCTTCATCTAGTTGGCCATTATCACGCAAAGCAGTGCCTAAATTAAAATATCCACGAGCATCTTGCGGATTAATTTTTAAGCCACGTTGGTAGCAAGCAATTGCTTCGTTAAGCTTGCCCTGCATCTGCAGCACTGTGCCTAAATTTCCATGCGCTTCAAAAAAAGTAGCTTTTAAGGCAATGGCCTTTTGGTAGCTTACAATCGCCTCATCTAATTGACTAATTTGCGTAAGTGCAATACCTAGGTTAAAAAGTAAATCTGGCGTATTTGGCTCAATGGCTAGTGCGGCAATATAACTTTTTGTGGCTTGTAAAAATTTAGCCTGTCCATCAAACGCCAACGCTAATGCATGATGCAATATAAATGCTTGAGGATACTTGGTAGTTAGCTTAGAGGCTGCGGCTTCTACTGCAACAAAATTGCCAGCATTAAGCAGTTGTAATACTGGTTGAATTTCTTGTCCGCTAGGTTCTGCGCTAGTGTTTTTGGTAGATTGAGGAAACTGTTGTGCCATTATTCATCGCGCTGCTGTAATCTGGTTGCCATTTGACGCAAAAATTGCATGGCAACTTTTGGTTCATCTAGCAATAAGGTTTCAATATTATCTGGGTAAATTAGCACTAAATCGGCCTCGTCTGAAGTCACAATAGCATCTGCAATTGATGGCTTGTTAGAAAGTAGCGCCATTTCACCAAAATAGTCACCTGCATCAATAGTACGTATTACCTTACCATTGTTGTGCAACTGCACTTGGCCTCTTAAAATGTAATACAAATGATGCGAAGTTTCACCTTGATTAAATATGACATCGTTTAATTGATAGGTTTTGCCATAACGTTGCATCAGCTTATCTGTGTAATGGTTAATTCTTTCTGGTTGAGTTGCACTAAAGCCACCATCAAATAAACCTTTTAATAGTAAAGTATCTTTTTTACGCAAAGTTGCAATCAGCTCTGTGCCCAGTAAAAATACCGCAAAGTTAAAATACAGCCAAGTAATCGATATGAAAAGATTTTTCATGCTTCCAAATACCGAGCCATAATTTTCATTGATAGATAAAAACAAGCTAAACGCTGGACGCATTAATAGCCATAAGATAGCAGTAAATAGCGCGCCAATAAAAATATGTTTAACATAAAGTCGCACTGGAAAAAACGCATAATAAAAAGCCGCAATAAGTAAGGTTGTTAAAACTAAAGATGTAAATAAGTTAAAAATTTCATTATTTAAAACTTGGTTTTCACTGCCCACAAAACCAATGATTTTTTCCAATATCAAGCCAGCAAAAGTAAATAAAAAGAATAAAACCAACATGCCTATTACAGCAATGACGTCTTTAATTTTACGTTTAACAAAAGAGGGCGCTTCCACCAATGCCGCTATGTTATAAAAAGTTGAACGCATCGCTCCAGCCAATGGCGTAACCGCCCATAACAATACAAATATCCCTAGCGCACCCCAGGCAGCTTTATGCGCTGCTGCGTTATACACTTCCAGCATAATAGTGCTGCTAAATTTTGGTACTAAATTCCCTGTGATAATCGCTAGCTTTACAATTGCATAGTCTGAACTAATCACCAAGTGGCTGAGTAAAAAGAACATGAGCAGCACTAATGGAATCAATGCAAACATTGCATAAAAAGACAAAGAGGCAGACAAGCCCAATACGTTGTGTCTGTTAAAAGCCGTTAACATTTCGTGCGCAACAAATAAAGGTGTGTTGTAGCGCTGTTTAGCATAAGCTTCACGAGGCTTATCTATTGCGTTTTGCAAACTGGCTTGCAGTTTAATGGTGTGGTCATTATTATTACCGAGCTTGTCATCAGGCTCGATAATATTTTCTGGTGTAGGCGTTTTATTCACAAGAATATTGTATCGCTAGTTTGATTAAATTTTCTTTATTAAACGTATTAATTAGTGACCAATGACTTAAATTTTTCTGTCGCTGCTACTAAAGCGGAAGTAATGCCAGCTTCCATTGCTGAGTGTCCAGCATCTTGAATAATTTCAAGTGTAGCATGTGGCATAGCACGGCTTAAGTCACACGCACTTTTAGGCGGGCAGACCATGTCATATCTCCCTTGCACAATTACCGTTGGAATACTCGCAAGTTTTGCACAATCACTCAATATTGCTTCACCATCTACAAAACAACCATGTTCAATATAATGTATCTGCACACGCGCTCTAGCAACTTCAATCAAATTTTGCTCTTTAGTCGGCTTCTCTGAGTCATTAGTTTTAGTTTCGCTAGGGATTAAACGCATAATGGCATTTTCAAAAGCATTCCATTGCAATGCTGCGCCTATGCTTATATCAGTATTATCGTTAAATATACGTTTACTGTATGCGGCTAATACTTCGTGTTGCTCATTTACAGGTAGGTAGCTTATTAGGTTGTGCCACACTTCAGGATAAAAATGTGCAACACCACCTAAAAACCAGTCTAGCTCACTGGTCCTACTTAAAAATATACCGCGCAAAATCAACCCAGTCACTCGTTCTGTTTGGGCTAAAGCGTAACTTAATGCCAATGTACTCCCCCACGAACCTCCAAACACTAGCCATTGATCAAAACCTAACTCAGCCCGAATTGCATCAATGTCACTGACTAAGTCTGAAGTGGTGTTTTGTAATGTTTCCCCTTGAGGCTTACTTTTACCACAACCACGTTGGTCAATTAAAATAATGCAATAGTGAGCTGGGTCAAAAAATCTACGCTGAGTAGGATTACAACCACTACCTGGCCCACCGTGTAAAAAAACGACAGGGTAGCCAACTGGGTTGCCACACACTTCATAGTAAATTTCATGTGTATTATCTATTTTTAGGCTAAATTGTTTGAATGTATCTAATTCAGGATACAAATTATAAATTTTTTTTTGTGCAGACATATCATTGCTTTCTTATTGATTAATAACAATATTTATAAATATTTTAGCACCATATGGCGCGATATTGACAGTTAATAGTAATAAATATAGAACTAATTGTTAATAAATTGTAAC
>JBDNJL010000113.1:0-26797 GCA_041687795.1 Methylotenera sp.
AGACATACTTAGGCATGCGCTTGCAATGGGTGCTGATCGAGCAATCTTGGTAGAAACCGATACTGTTTTGCAGCCACTTGGTGTTGCAAAGTTGCTTAAAGCAGTTGTTGAGCGGGAAGTACCACAGATTGTTTTGCTAGGCAAGCAAGCCGCAGATAGCGATGCTGGCCAGGTGGGGCAGATGCTGGCGGCATTGCTGGATTGTGCTCAAGGCACTTATGTTTCAGCAGTGAATATAGACAATGACGAAGTCACGGTGACGCGCGAAGTTGATGGTGGTACCGAAGACTTGGCAATGAGCTTGCCTGCAGTGCTTACTGCAGATTTACGTTTAAATGAACCAAGATTTGTGAAGCTACCTAACTTGATGATGGCGCGTAAAAAACCAATTGAAATAATTAACGCGATTGAGTTTGGCGTTGATACTGCACCACGCTTAAATTTACTCAATGTAGCAGAGCCACCAGCGCGTAAAGCGGGAATTAAAGTGAATAGTGTGCAAGAGCTACTCCAAAAATTAAACGATTTAGAAGGCTTGCAATTATGAGTAACCCGTTAAATATTTTAGTATTAGCCGAGCACGACGGCACTCAACTTAATGCTTCTGTTTTTCAAGCAGTTAATGCTGCACAAACTTGGGCTGCGCCAGTACACATTTTAATTGCCGGTAAAGAGACTGAAAGCGTTGCAAAACAAGCTTCAGCGATTGCTGGTGTAGCGCGCATCATGCGCTTTGACGCTCCACATTTAATGCATTTGCTGGCTGAAGATGTTGCCAATATTATTCTTGGTATTGCAAGTGAGTACCAAGTAATTTTAGCCGCACATTCGTCATTTAGCCGCAACATTTTGCCTCGCGTAGCCGCTTTACTAGATGTGGCAATGATTGCTGATGTATTGCAGATTAAAAGTAACAATACTTATACGCGCTCAATTTATGCAGGTAATGTGCATGCAACTGTTCAAAGTGTTGACAACACACAAATTTTAACCGTGCATGCGAGTAATTATGACGCTGCAATGGTTGGTGGCAATGCAGAGGTTGTGACATTAACAGCGCCACCCGCTAGTAATAAAGTTCGTTGGGTTGCTGAGCAACACAATCACTCAGATAGACCAGCGCTTAGTTCTGCTAAAGTGGTTGTATCAGGCGGTCGGTCATTAGGTAGTGCTGAAACCTTTGAAAAAGTGTTGGCGCCATTAGCGACTAAACTAGGCGCGGCGCTTGGTGCTACTCGCGCTGCGGTTGATGCTGGCTATGCACCTAATGAAATACAAGTAGGGCAGACTGGCGTTGTTGTAGCACCAGAGCTTTATTTTGCGATTGGCATTTCAGGCGCAATTCAACACACTTATGGTATGAAAGACAGTAAAATAGTGGTTGCGATTAACCAAGATCCAGATGCACCAATTTTTCAAGTGGCAGATTATTGCTTGGTGGCTGATTTATTTGAAGCCGTACCAGAGATTACCGCTGCAGTTTCAGCTAAAAAATAATTTAACTTAAAGACAATACTCATGAGTAAATATTCAACCGAACGCGTATTAAGCATTCACCACTGGAACGATACCTTATTTAGCTTTAAAACAACGCGCGACCCTGGTTTGCGCTTTGAGAATGGGCAGTTCGTGATGATAGGTTTAGAGGTTGATGGCCGCCCGCTCACTCGTGCATACAGCATTGCTAGCCCAAATTACGAAGAACATTTAGAGTTTTTTAGCATTAAAGTGCCAAATGGACCTTTAACCTCGCGCTTGCAACATTTAAAAGTGGGTGATGATTTATTGGTCAGCCGCAAACCAACAGGTACGCTCATTACTGCTGATTTAACGCCAGCAAAAAACCTATATTTTCTTTCTACGGGGACAGGTTTAGCGCCGTTTATGAGTTTGATTCAAGACATTGAAGTGTATGACCGTTTTGAAAAAGTAATACTGATTCATGGCGTGCGAAACGTAAACGAATTAGCGTATACAGATTTTATTGAAAAAGAATTACCTAATAATGAGTTTTTTGGTGAGGAGGTGCGTAATAAACTGATTTACTACCCAACGGTCACTAGAGAGCCATTCCGTAATCAAGGTAGGCTGACAGATTTAATCATTTCAGGTAAGTTATTTGAGGACATTGGTATGCCGCCCATGAATCCAAAAGACGACAGGGTGATGATTTGTGGCAGCCCGCAAATGCTTGAAGATACTGAGAAAATGCTAGACTCTATGGGGTTTGTAGTATCACCACGCATTGGCCAACCAGGCGATTATGTCATTGAACGTGCGTTTGTTGAGAAATAATCAATCAAATGAATGTGTCTGAAATAAACTTAACGTTTAACCCTTTTTGTAAATAAACTTAACGTTTATTTATAGACACATGCTTAGGTGTTAAAACTTAATCGCTTTCTGCCTTTCTGCCTTTCTGCCTATTTGCAGAAAAGAATATTCACTAAATTAATCATCATTATTGGCTATTGCTTTGTGCAAAAATTGTTATCAATTGAACAAATTTGATGTTTAATTATCTACCTAGATAATTAAACTCAATAAAGAGAATTCAATTGAAATACATCATTGCAACAATTGCACTTTTGTCAGCTGCTGGGCTATGGGTTGCTTATGAAAATGATTTTAGCTTTTCGCCTAATGCGCCAGAAAAATATACAGACTTAATGAAAATGGGTGATAGGTGCGTTGGAATTACTGAAAAATCGGCAACTAATTTAGTGGCAGTGGTAGAGTTTCAAAAATTAGAAATCGTAGGCAGAAAGTCGCGTGTGATGCAAAGCTGTATGAACGATAATGGCTATTTTGAAAATCCAGTATGGTTAAGCTTTTCAACACCAATTGCAAAAATTACATCGGGAAAAACTGGTGTTTCTTTTAACGAAGCGCTAGAAAACATGCGCCGCACGAGTATGCTAGTGTTCAAAGCTGAAAAGAAACAGCCTTTATTTTGGGTGCAAGCAAAAGCCCCAGCGACAAAATAACAGTGCATTACTTAATGAATTTCATGAGCTACCGTTAATGAATGCTTATAGTGTTGCAAAAATCGTTCGGCGCATAATAACTTCATCAACAAAGCAAACAAAAAGCCCTAGTTGAGTAAAGCAGTTAATTAAAACTTACTAAATTTTGGAGAATTATTATGTGGACAACACCAGCAGCTACAGAAATGCGTTTTGGCTTTGAAGTTACAATGTACGTAATGAACAAGTAATTGTGAATGCAAAGGTACAGTTTACTGTAATAAAATTGTCAGTGACTTCTTTGGCCTTTTCACAACATTAATTGCGCTTGCCAATTTGTAGCAAAAAGTTTATTAGTAGCAAATTTAAATAAAAACCCCTAGCCATAGCTAGGTTTTTTTACGTTTGTAGATTGTCTTTAAAAATATGTCTATAAAAAACCGTTAAGTTTTTGTATTAACACGACTAAAATTCTGAATTTAACTTCCTAAAAAATCAATTTTTTTCAGATCGACACCATTATGGCGCAAAATATTGTAAGTGGTCGTTACGTGAAAATACACATTCGGCAATACCCACTTCAGCAAATAATCTTGCCCGTTAAAAGCTAAATCACGCGAACCTGCTTTAAAAGAAACTTCACGTGTTTCAGAGCCTTCAAGTTGTGCAGGTTTAATGCTCTCTAAAAATACGATGGTCTGAGTAATGCGTGCTTGCAAATCAGCAAAGCTGGTTTCTGCATCATCATATTTTGGAATTTCTACTCCACCTAAACGCGCAGCCCCGCCTTTACTCATATCTGTAGCAACTTGCACTTGTCGAATCAAATGAAACATATTAGGAAAAAGTCTGTCGGTGAGCAAGACATTAGGATCAATTTTTTTTGCAATTGTGTAATCTTCACCAATTTTTAAGACAATACTCAAATTGGTTAACGCTTTTTTAAGTACTGGAATAGTAAAGTCATACATTGATAACATGATAAATATCTTTTTAATAAATGGTAAAACTAAAGCCTAAAATTCAGGCAGATTCTAGTGTCTGCATGGTTGAAAAAGCGTCGGCAATTTCGTTATACACCATTCTAATGGGTAGGGACAGTGGCCTTGCTAAGGGCGATACACATACATATCCCATTGTGCAGGCGTGTAGCCGCCATAGCCATCAAGCGCACATCTGGTAACGTTCGTAATAGTGTTTTTAAAGACCAAAACGTCGTGTAAAAAATGTCACTAACAATAGGCATCCCATCAGTGAATCAATTAAAATTCAACTAGCTATTGAAGCTGGCTTAGTTCTAAATTACGCAATTTTGGCGCAAATTTTGCAGTAATGCCTACTACAGAGAGCGTCATTAAGCCGCCGAATATCACCGATGGCAATAGCCCCATCAAACGAGCGGCTAAGCCAGACTCAAACGCACCTAACTCATTGGATGAGCCAATAAAAATACCATTAATAGCTGAAACTCGTCCGCGCATGCCATCTGGAGTGGCTAGTTGCAAAATGGTGGTTCGTAAGACGACTGATATACCGTCGAAAACACCAGAGACTAACAATAAAAGACCTGCAATCCAAAAATGGACGGTGAGCGCAAAACCAATAATGCATAATCCAAAGCCGGCAACCGCGCCTAATAACCAGCGCCCAGCATGCAAGTTAATTGGATGGCGGCTAAGCCATACCCCAGTTGCAATGGCGCCAACTGCGGGCGCAGCACGCATAATACCAAGCCCTTCTGGACCTATGCGGTAAACATCTTGAATAAATGCAGGCAACATAGCCACTGCTCCGCCAAATAGTACGGCAAACATATCTAAAGTCATGGCGCCTAGTACAATTTGGTTGCTAAAAACAAAACGCAAACCTTGTGCAATGCTTTCAATTACTGGCGTGCTGGTTGGTTTTTCTGGCTCTTTAATATGAACTAAATACATAGCAATTGCAGCGCCCAAGCAAAGTAATGCGGCAATAAAGTAAGCCGCAGTTTTGCTTGCAAAGCCTACTAATAAGCCACCAAACGCTGGGCCTATGACTAAGCCTGCTTGAAAAATGGCAGCACCGATGCCAGAGGCTTTTGCATAGTTTTCGCGTGGTAAAATTATCGCGAATAGCGTGTTGTAGCTTGGTGCGATAAAAGCACGCGCAAACCCTGTAAATGCAATTGAGCCATAAATCCACAAGCTTGCGTGGGTACTTAAACTATCGCCAATAAAGCCCATAGAAATGACTGTTAGGGTGAATGCGTTAAGTAGCAACATGCCAGCTGCTACTAAACCAAATTTGCGCCTCGTGTAATGGTGATCTACCGCGTGACCTGCAAATAACGCAGTGCAAAAATATGGAATCACCTCCGCTAAGCCTATTAAGCCGAGTGCAAGTGGATCGTGCGTGATTTCATAAATATGCCAGCCAACTGCTACTGCTGTCATTTGATACGCTAAAACAATTTGAATGCGAAAGGCAAGCAACTTTAAAAAAGCATAATTGTGTGGAGAGAAAAGAGAGGGTTGACTATTTTGCATTGCGATGAAGCTTTTAAGGATTAGATACAATTATAAAACAAATAACTTAACGGTTTTTTACAGACACATTTTTATCCGATTTTAATTTACGCGCTGAATATAAACGTTTTGCAGTAAAATAGGTAAGTTGGTGCAGTGAATAAGGCAGTAAGCTTAATTAGTTAAGCCGATGAGTCATCATTGACCTAGTGTGATTCTACCGATATAGATTAGGCGCACCAATTCTCATTTCAAAGCTATCATTTTTTAACGCACACTTCTAGCATTCAATTAATCGTTTAATTAAATCTTTAATGCAACTTATGATTAAATTTTGCCCTCTTATAATAGCTGACTCAGGTTATGCAATTTTATTTAATTTAAGGGCAATTATGAAAAAAGTATTACTCGCAACATTGCTAGCATTGGGCATTTCAAACGCAGCATTCGCGGATGACTTGGTGGAAGTTGCTGTTGCAGATGGTTCATTAAAAACATTAGTCACCGCATTACAAGCAGCTGGCTTAGCTGATACGTTAAAAGGCGCTGGACCATTCACAGTGTTTGCACCAAACGATGCCGCTTTTGCAAAATTACCTAAAGCGCAATTAGACGCTTTATTAAAAGACAAAGCAGCTTTAACTAAATTATTAACATACCACGTTGTTGCTGCAAAAATTACTGCTGCTGATGTACAAGCAGGTAAAGTAAAATCTATTGAAGGTCATGATTTAACACTAGACGTAACAGAAGGCGTCAAAGTGAATGGCGTTTCTGTAGTTCCAGGTGGCGACATTAAGGCTGACAATGGCGAAATTCACATTGTCGACAATGTGCTAAGCCTACCTAGCGAAGGTAAAAAGAAAGCTAAAAAGAAATAATTTAGTCTTTAAAAAGTAGAATCTAAAAATGCGTTTATAAAAATAGGTTAAGTTTTTAGTTAGGGCTATGAAAAAGGGTGAACTTTCACCCTTTTTTGTTTTACAAGCTTGAGTTTATTACACCATTTTATTTAGGTACACGCCATAAATACCAACTAGCAACAGTGCGATACGGCTGCCAAATTGTTGCAATTTCGCGCATCACTTTTGCTTTGGGCGCCTCTTCTAAATTTTTAAGCCGTTTGTAACCATGCACTACGCCAAAGTCGTCTGCTGGCAAAATATCCATGCGTGCCATGGTAAACATCAACATCATTTCAACCGTCCAGCGCCCAACCCCTTTTAGCGTGACAAGTTGTTGAATCAGCGCTTCATCCGTCATACTTTGCATTTCAATCGTGCTAGGCACAACGCCATTAATTGTAGCGCTGGCAACGCCTTGTATGGTTTCAATTTTTCGCCCAGAAAATCCGCAAACGCGTAAATCGTCAAATGGCGCAGCCAATAATTGCTGCGGTGTAGGAAATGCACCAAAATAATCGATCAATTTTTGCGTAATCGCCGCCGCCGTTTTAATGTGTAATTGCTGACCTGCCACTGCTCTCACCAACGCCTCATAGGGCTCTTGCGCTAAATTGGGTTTAAACGTGCATTCGCCCACAGACGCAATTAAATGCGCCCAGTCGCTATCTATTGCGCTTAAAAATGTGCTGGCTTGTTGATGGTTTTGTAACATAAAGTCATTATAGCGGTCACACTCGCAGCCTGCGTAATTGGCTTAATGAAAGTGAGTTAGAGATGGACTTGTTGAGCGATTTATTAGAAAAAAAGCAAACAATTGCAAAAGATGCGTATCTTTTAAAAGGCTTTGCGCACTTAAATCAAACTGCATTATTAGCCGATTTAGCAAAAGTAATAGAAGCTGCACCGCTACGTAAGATGGTCACGCCTGGCGGTTTTACCATGTCAGTCGCCATGACTAATTGTGGCGAGGTAGGTTGGGTAACGGATAGAAAAGGCTATCGCTATGCAGAGCATGACCCGATAAGTGACGAAGCTTGGCCTAAAATGCCTGCAAGCTTTAAGCAACTGGCAAAACAAGCCGCTAGCGAAGCAGGCTTTGAACATTTTAACCCCGATGCCTGTTTAATCAATCAGTACAAAATCGGTGCGCGCATGAGCTTGCATCAAGATAAAGATGAACAAGATTTTAGCCAACCGATTGTGTCAGTGTCATTTGGATTGCCTGCTACTTTTCAGTTTGGCGGCTTTGAACGTGCCAATAAAACAACCAAGCATTTGCTAGAGCATGGCGATGTGGTGGTATGGGGCGGCGAATCGCGATTACGATTTCATGGCATATCGCCCCTTAAAAACGGACATCACCCGGAGTTGTGTGATGTCAGAATTAATTTGACGTTTCGTAAGACTGACTGATTATTGATTAATAAGCATGTTTTGTTAGTCCCGCATGATTTATAAGTTACCAAGCATTTAGATCACCGATGATTTAATACCTAACGCTTTTTTAATAAGCTCAGTGCGCTTTGACGCGGCAGCATGTTCAGTAGTATTTGAGAGCCCAATTAAATCTTGCGCAGCGGCTTCTGGATCACAACCTTTAAATTTTAACCAGCAAAGATACCAATATGGCAACTCAAGAATGCAAGAATAAAGGTCTGCAGACACACGACGATTTGATTCAACTCGATCTAAAAATCTTTTTTTCATAAGTTCGTTAAGACCGTCTGCGTTTGTTACTTGGGCGTAGTAAATTAAATCACTTAATACCTCACTTCTTAAATCAATATAACGAAGGATCGGTTTCATCCAGAATACGCTAATCCAATAACCAGCTGCACCAGAAGCGATCCCAACTAATAAAGAAATCAAGTTATCATCCATATGCTTTCACTTTTCAGGTTAGCGTGAAATATTCACGAAAGCAGCTGTTTAAATTTTTTCACATACACTCCACATCAAACTTCTCTAAAGCCCCAACTTAGCCTTAATCCTCACCCAAGCCTGCGTCAACGCATTGCCATCTAATTTGTAGTGTTTATGCAATGGCTGTTTCACTTCCCAACTTGCCGTCATGCCAGCTGGAAAAGTCACTAAATCGCCTTTGCCAAACCTCACAGCTTTGCCGCCTGTTGGTGTAATTATGCACTCACCTTCTAAAATATACGCAATTTCTTGCTCTGGAAATGACCATGGAAATACTGATACTTCTTTTTGCCATGTAGCCCATTTGCTAACACCTAACGAGTCTAGATGCGCTTGGCTAGGATTTTTTTCTACAATAATTTCGCTCATGCTTTGTACCTTCTTTGTACCTTGAAATGATTAAAAACGTCAATGAATAAAACGCTAGTTTATCCTAGACACGCTTTCAATAGCCTAAAGTAGTAAAATAAGTGTTTTATACGAAAATATAAAGTATGCGCATCAGTTTAAGTGAAGCAATCATCAAACTGCAAAACGGTGAAGTCGTTGCGATACCTACAGAAACAGTTTACGGCTTGGCGGCAGACGCCACTAATGAAAGCGCGCTACGTCAAATTTACGCGATTAAAGCGCGTCCAGCAGATAATCCACTGATTGTGCATATTGGTAGCTATAACCAAGTACTAGATTGGACGAATGAATTTTCGCCACTTGCGCAAAAATTGGCTAACGCTTTTTGGCCGGGACCTTTTACTTTGGTGTTGCCAGCGAAAGCAAGCGTTTCAAATATTTTAAGAGCAGGCGAGCCTACAGTGGCGCTACGTGTGCCTAACCATCCGCTCGCTTTGCAGTTGCTTCAACAAAGCGGCTTAAGCCTAGCCGCGCCATCGGCCAATAAATATACACAACTAAGCCCAACCTCGGCAGCACATGTGGCCATTGGTCTGGGCGATGCTGTACCTGTGCTAGATGGCGGCGCGTGTAAAGTTGGTGTGGAATCTACTATTGTGAGTGTGCATAGCGATGATTGGCAGCTTTTACGTCACGGTATGATTACAGAAGCGCAAGTTGCAAACATTGCAGGTAAGCCAGCACTGCGTAATATTGTAAACTTAGCATTACCAAAAGCACCTGGTCAGCATATGTTGCACTACTCGCCCCGTACCCCCACATTATTATTTAAAGATAAGATTACAATAAATAGTGCGCTTGAGAAGTTTGCTAAAGAAAATATTACTTGTGCAGCTCTAGTGATAGGTAAGGAAAATATTAACAATAAAGAAAATACTATTTATTTATCAAACAAACCTAAAGCGGTAGCTGAAGCTTTGTACGATGCATTACATCGCCTTGATGCGCTTAGCGCAGACCGAATATTGGTAAAAATGCCGCCTAATAACACAGAGTGGGCGACAATTACAGATAGGTTAACTCGCGCAGGTCAGTTCTTAGTTTAATAGATACCATAGCAACATTAAAATAGAAATTCACCTTAAATTTTACATTAGCTTAATCAAGTCTTATAGTTCGCCATAAGCATAGCCACCATACTTATTGGCGTTATAATAATTAGTAAATTTACTTACATTCTAGGCATAAAATAAATGATTGTTTTTTTTAAACAAGTAGCACTAGCAACTTTGCTCAGCTTATTATTGGCATCTTGCCGCTCAATTGGTTTAACCAATCCATTCGGTAGTAAAGATAAATCAATATCGCCAGTACCTGAAGACGCAATAGAATATATTTGCGATGCAAATAAGCATTTTTATGTACGTATGTTAAACAATGGTGCAGATGCTTGGTTAATTTACCCAGATCACGAGGTGAATTTAATGAAAGCAGCAGGAAGTAATACACGCTATACCAGCGGCATTATTACCTTAGAGTTAAATGCACAAAACACTACGCTTAACGATGGTGATAAAGTTGCATATGTTGCTTGCAAACCACAAGTAAAAAAGTAGGCTCAACCATACACTGTAGAGATTTTTATGGTGTTACAGTAGACTCAGTTTCAATTTCTTTTATTGTTACATCTAACGATTCAGCCAAACTATCATCTACCGTTTTCAGTGATAAACGCATTTTTTCAAACTCTGCCTGATTGCCTTGGCTTTTAGCTAACAAAGCTAATGCTTGCAAGCTGGCTGGATGATTAGGCTTAAAACTTAACGCTTTTTCATAGGCACTTTTTGCAGCTTTTTCATTGCTTGCGTAAGATGCACCAAGATAATACCAAGCTTCAGCTTCATTTGGTTCTTTTGCTGTCCATTTCAGCGCCACTTTTTGCAGATCGTCCCAACGTTTATTCTGATACGGCAACACAACTTGCATAAAAAATGGTCGGTCTTCATCAAGCGCATCCCAAAATGGGAAGTCGTGCACAGAGTTTAATTTTACTTCAGCCGAATTTAGCAAAGCTTGCACCCACTTAACGGACACATTATAAAAATACGCGTCTTTGCCTGGACTTTTAAAAGTGCTGATGCCAATTAACTGGCCATCGTAATCGAATATTGGGCTGCCGCTTGCGCCAATAGCAAACGCCGCTTCAGTGCGAATCACTTCGCTGTCATCCATGCTATATAAAGCTTTAATTTTACTTAAAGCCACGTATGGCGCAGGTGAATCGCTAGGCATAGAGATTGAAATTACGGGTTGCTCATAGCTTAATTGACTTGCATCACCCATTTGCACAGGCTTTAAGTTTGCCCACTCAAAACGCAGAATACATAAGTCGTGTTTCCAGTCAGCGAGTAGCGCGACGGGCGCAAATTCTTCGCCCCATTTTGAAATGCTAATGCCGTTAGCAGTTTGTACCACATGGCAGTTCGTCACCACATAATCTTTAGTGATAGCGACACCAGTGCCAAAGCCATGACCGCCAGATTTTGTAGTCACATTTACTTTGACTAACGATTCTTTAAGCTTGTAAATAAACTCATCTGAAGGGTCTGGTAGCGTTGCGGCGTAAGACTTAACGCTAAAACACAGACACATTTTGAGCGTAAAACTTAAAACTGTTCGAATAGATAAACGCATGGTTGCCTTTTTTAAAGTCATGTTTTTAAGTTAAATACTCAAACATCACTATTATTTAACAATAATAAGCCGTAAAAGTTCTATAATAACGCTTACAAAAAAAGTACCCTTTCCATTTAACAACTCCAAAAGAGAAGAACGATGAGCACAAAAAACGCTGATATAGGCCTAGTTGGCCTCGCTGTCATGGGGCAAAACCTAGCCCTCAACATAGCCGATCATGGCTATACCATTGCGGTCTATAACCGTGATTCAAAAAAAACGACCAATTTCATTGAAGAATGCAAAAAGAATGAGCCTTCACATGAAAACGTAGTTGGTCACGCAGATTTAGCTTCATTTGTTATAAGTATTAAACGCCCACGTAAAATTATCTTGCTAGTCAAAGCTGGTAGCGCAACTGATGTTACGATTAACGCATTGTTACCATTCTTAGAGCAAGGCGACATCATTATTGATGGCGGCAACTCATTATGGACAGATACGATTCGTCGTGAAAAAGAACTCTCAGCCAAAGGCATCGAATTTATCGGTTCAGGTGTTTCAGGTGGTGAAACTGGCGCACGTTTTGGTCCATCACTTATGCCATCTGGCACTCGTAAAGCATGGGCTTCATTAGAGCCAATTTGGCGCGATATTGCCGCTAAAGTAGATGCAGTAACAGGTGAGCCTTTAGAAGGTGGTTTACCTGGTAAACCAGTAGTTGGTGGTTTCTCATGTGCAGAATATATTGGCCCAGACGGTGCAGGTCATTATGTGAAAATGGTACACAACGGCATTGAATACATTGACATGCAATTGATTTGTGAAGCTTACTGGCTCATGAAAAACTTGCTAGGCATGCCAGCAGATGAAATTGGTAAAGTATTTCAAGAGTGGAATAAAGGTGAGTTATCAAGCTTCTTAATTGAAATTACTGCGGATATCTTGCAACAAAAAGACCCAATGGGTAAAGGATTCTTGGTTGACCAGATTTTAGATACTGCTGGTCAAAAGGGGACAGGTCAATGGACAGCCGCTAACGCGCTTGAGCTTGGCGCACCAGCGAATGCGATAGCAGCTGCGGTTTATGCGCGCGCATTATCTAGCTTAAAAGAAGAGCGTGTTGAAGCGAGCAAAATCTTAAAAGGCCCAGTGCAAGTAAAAGAAACAGATAAAAAAGCCATTATTGATGCGATTAAAAATGCACTTTATTGCTCAAAAATCTGTGCTTACGCACAAGGCTTTCAATTAATGGATAAAGCGCAAGTTGCTTATAACTGGAAGCTAAGTTTCGGTGAAATTGCTCAAATTTGGCGCGGTGGTTGTATTATTCGCGCGCGTTTCTTGCAAAAAATTACTGATGCTTGCGCACTTAATTCACGCTTAAAAAACTTGATGCTAGACCCGTACTTCACCAATTCATTGAACGATGGTCAAGCTGGCTGGCGTAAAGTGATTGCTTTAGCAGTCACCAACGGCATCCCAGCGCAAGGTTTTGCTGCAGCGCTAGCGTATTACGATGGATACCGCAGTGCTGATTTACCTGCGAATTTGTTACAAGGTCAACGTGATTACTTCGGCGCACATACTTATGAGCGTAAAGATCAACCGCGTGGTCAGTTCTACCACTTGGATTGGCCTGAAGCGGGTCGCCCACAGTTAGAAATTTAACTGTATTCAGTATTAAATAAAAAGCCTCGCATTGCGAGGCTTTTTATTTGTGTGCACTACGTAATGAGTATGTTAGTAATGAGTTTACTGGCTTAACGTTCTGCTAAAAAGATTAAGCGCTAATTGATAACCTAACATCGCAGTTTGCGGGTCATAGCGTTCGCCCTCATCGCGCATAAATGCGTGTTGTGCATTAAACTCATGCCAAGTAAATGTAAGATTGGCATCAGTCATTTTTTTGTATATATCTATACGACCTGCGGTTGGAATATGATTGTCCTGTTTCCCCCAAACCATCAGCATTTCACCTGAAATATCGCTCAAGCGTTCCATGCTATGTTGCTCTGCTTTGTTTGGAATAACATCCGTATGTAAGTCAGTGGCATAAAAACAAGCTGTGCCTTTAACTTCAGGCTGGAGAGCGGCACGGAATGCTAAGTGCCCGCCAATACAGAAACCCATTGCGCCAATATTGCCGTTGTACCAAGTTTGTAGTTTAATAAATGCAATAGTCGCAGCGTTATCGGTATCGTAACCTTGTACATCTTTTGCGGATTTATCTGCATTGCCTTTATCACGACCATCATCGTCGTAACCTAATATTGTACCAATTGGGTTTAACTCATGAAAAACCTCTGGCACTAGCACTACATAACCGTGGCTGGCCATAATTTTTGCAGCACGTTCAATGGGGCCAGTTTGCTGAAAAATTTCCGAATAGAACAAAATGGCAGGGTATTTTCCTTTACCAACTGGTTTGTGAATGTAAGTGCGCATCACTCCAGTTGGGGTGCTAATGTCTGAAATTTCGCTTTGAACGTTCATGGCTTTTGCTAGCTTTCAATAAGTTATTGGTAATCAATGTCTATAATTGTACAACGCCAACTATTATTTCGCCTCATGTGTTTTCATAAGATTTAAATGTGATTAAATCCAGCTTGCTTTCACTGATAAATATCTCTCAGTAATGCCGCGAACTTTACAGTGTGGATGCTATCAATATAGGTAGTTATAAAAGCACAAAAAATAAAAAATTACACGAGGATATATGCGCTTAATAAAAGTAATGCTCGCCACAGTTTTTTTATGTTCAAACCATATTGTTTATGCGCAAGCGCCTAGCCCGGAGTTTGTTCTGAGCTTAAGCCATTCTGTGGCAAAGGTGCGCATTGATGATAAAAATGGAGAACTCGGTGTTGGCTCTGGTGTTGTAGTTGCAGAAAATCATGTAGCTACTAATTGTCACGTAGTTGCCAATGCGCGAGGTATTTCAGTATTTAAACTTGGCCAAAGTTATGCACCAATTGCCATGAAAGCTGATTGGAGACACGATTTATGTATTTTAAAGTTTGACGACTTGCCATTAAAACCTTTTCCACACGGTGTTAGTCGAGACTTGCAATACGAGCAGCATATTTTATCTTTAGGATTTTCTGGCAACTCACCACGACCAATAGAATCTTTTGGCGCAGTCAAAGCTTTAGTCCCATTTGACGACAGCGTTTTAATTCGTACTAACGCAGGTTTTAGCATGGGCGCAAGTGGTGGCGCGTTACTAGATTATGATGGCAAATTGGTGGGCTTTACCACTTTTAAAAGTCCTGGAAAAAACGCGTATTATTACAGCGTGCCAATTGAATGGGTACAAGCCTTATTAAAGCAACCTGATATTTTGCTCACCACCCCGCAAGAACCTGCTTTTTGGGATGTGCCTGAAAAAGAGCGGCCTTTCTTTATGCAAGCCGTTCAACCACTCAAAACTAAGGCTTGGAGCACTTTAGAAATTGTTGCAAAAGCTTGGGTGACTGTAGAAAAAGGCAACCCAGAAGCTTGGGTGCATTTAGGTTTAGCGCAGCAAGGTTTGCAGGAGTTTGAGAAAGCTCAGCAAAGCTATAACAAAGTATTGAGCTTAGCCCCCAAACATTCTAGTGCAATTTATCAGCTTGGGTTAATAGCCAAAACTATGGGTAATGATGTTGAAGTTAAAAATATTAGCAATCGTTTAGCAGCCATAGATGTTGATTTTGCAGAGAGTTATAACATTGATGTGGGCTTGGCGTTGCCAGAAGAGCAGTAGGTAACCGTTTGGTATAAATAACTTAACCACTTTTTACAGACACATTTTTTAAAGTTGTCATTATGAGCATTAATCATAATTAAGGTAAATTTCTAGTCGCTATTTACTCAGCTCATCGGCAAAGTGATGATTTACATCTCGATGTCCAGCCTCGTCGTCACGCACCACCAAAATCACATCACGTAAGGTAGCCTCTGGTTTTAAATTCCAATAATCAATAGCTATTTGTGGAGCAGGCACGTTTTTATAGGTGCCGTTATCCACGCCAGCCAAATACTCAGTGTAGCTGTAAACGGCTTCTTCTTCAAAATATCCGACCAAGCGATGCGCAGTTTTAGCTGAAATAATATAAAGCAGAAAAAACAAGTTATAGAACACGCCCTGTGAAATGACAATTAAGGTACGCTCAAATAAATTTGGTTTTGCTATTTCAATAAACGTCATTAAATGCATGCGCTCATTTTCGGCTTCGTCTAACAATTTGCGAATCCAGCCGTGGTCAGATTCCATACGGCGAATTGCGCGTAAATGTTGTAAAGCACCAGCGACCATACCTGGGACAGCGGCTATAGTTTCTAATACTATGGCACGATTGCCGTAGCGATGCGCAAAAAAAGTGTCAGCAAAAAATCGTAAAATTTTGGTTAGTAGAAGTGCTACGCGGTCAGAAAAGTTTTCAGGAACGTGGTGCGGCCTAGCGTTTACATTGATTTGACCAGAATTATTCATTTCAAATTTATACGCTTCTTGGAAGCGCTCGTCTCGTTAAAGTGATGGCATTTTAGCGCAGGCATCATGCGTGCCCTCGCAAAATAAACGCTTGGTTTTAGTCTAAGCTTAAAGCTTGCGCTTAAACTACTAGTGGCCGCTTAAACGCAATCGCAAGCTGCGTCCAGCAGACGGCTTAAGTCTGTCTTTGGGGTTTTTTCGCCAGCGCTATTGATGCAAAAGGGTGCGACTTTAGGCTTTGCATTGAGTAATGCTTCAGCGATTGCAGCTTTTGCTTGTTGTTCTGCCGAGTTAGAGTGACGTTTGACGCGTTTTGGGCTGGATGATACTAATTGCATGATGCTTTCCTTTTGGGATTAAATTTGCTGAAATTGTGTTTCAGTGCAAATATGGACTTCAGTAAATGATAAAAATTCCGCTATATTTCATAAGATTAAAAAATAAAACACTTACATTAAACGCCGCTAATCATATTAATGATGACATGACTTGCTAATTTACTTTAACCACAATAAGTATGATTTATGTTTATTGTGCTTTTACGTAAAATAAACCACATAAGGTTTGCTATGTACTACATTAATTTCGTAAAATGGTTATTTATGCAACTCGTTAGTCATTAATTTAGTAATCATTTTGTCTTTTAAACTGACGATTAATTACACATGTCACTATAAACGCATCAATATAATATGCAACTGATAATAAACGGAAAAATAAGCAATTTTGATGCCAAAATGCCAGAGGATTCTAGCCTTGGCTTAAACACAGAAGAGATGTCGCAACTGAATGTAACGCAACTGGTGGCAATTTTACGTTTAACAGGTAAGCGTTTAGCGATAGAACTTAATGGTGAAATTGTGCCACGTAGTCAATTCTCAGCTACTTTATTAGCTGATGGTGATGTATTAGAAATCGTTGGCGCAGTTGGTGGGGGCTAGCGCTAGACCTATTGGACGGTAATAAAATTGCCGCTAAAAACTTAAAATATATATCATATTAGCGTACATTAGTTTGCATGATATTACAGACACTAAAGGATTTTCAGATTGTCAGATTTATTAAGAATCGCCGATAAAATATTTCACTCTCGCTTGCTAGTGGGTACTGGTAAATATAAAGATTTTACGCAAACACGTTCAGCAATTGACGCAAGTGGTGCGCAAATTGTCACTGTCGCGATTCGTCGTACCAATATTGGTCAGAATGCTGGCGAACCATCGTTATTAGAATATCTGCCCCCAGAAGAGTTTACTTACCTGCCAAATACTGCGGGCTGTTATTCTGCAGATGAGGCAGTGCGCACTTTACGTTTGGCCCGCGAGTTGCTAGATGGCCATAAACTCGTGAAGTTAGAGGTGTTAGGCGACCCAAACACGTTATACCCAAACATGATTGAAACGCTAGCGGCGGCTAAAACCTTGGTCAAAGATGGTTTTGATGTCATGGTGTACTGTTCAGATGATCCAATTATTGCCAAGCAGCTAGAAGAAATAGGCTGTTGTGCGGTGATGCCGCTAGCCTCGCTGATTGGTTCTGGCATGGGTATTTTAAATCCGTGGAATTTACAAATTATTATTGAAAATGCCAACATTCCAGTTTTGGTAGATGCTGGCGTAGGCACTGCATCAGACGCGGCGATAGCGATGGAATTAGGATGCCAAGGCGTGTTAATGAATACCGCGATAGCGGCTGCACAGGACCCAGTATTGATGGCATCCGCCATGAAAAAAGCGGTAGAAGCAGGGCGTGAAGCTTACTTAGCAGGCCGCATGCCTAAAAAACTATATTCTGCTAGCCCAAGTTCTCCAACAACGGGTTTAATTAGCTAAACTACTTTTAATTCACAAATCTAATCATTTAATTTAAAAACTTAATGCTTTGACTTTTCGATTAATAAAACTTAACGGTTTTTCATGGACACATTTTTAAATAATGGCCAACACCAAACATTACGATTGCTTAGTAACAGTTGAAGCAAGTTTTTTAGCCGAGCAATCTGACGTTGAACATAACCGATACGTGTTTGCCTACTTTGTAAAAATAACCAATATAGGAACTGTCGCAGCACAGTTAATTAGCCGCCATTGGATAATTGAGGATGCCGCAGGGGGAATTCAAGAAGTAAAGGGTTTGGGTGTAGTTGGCGCGCAGCCCTTACTCAAACCAAACGAGCATTTTGAATATACAAGCGGCACAGTCTTAGCAACGCCAATGGGGAAAATGCACGGCACATATCAAATGGTGGCAGAAGATGGCACTAGTTTTGATGCGATAATTCACCCGTTTAAACTTGAAATGCCCAGAGTGATACATTAAATGCATTTAAAATTGCCAGCTTATTACAACCAACAAAAATGAAAAAATTCATCACCATTTGTCTGTTAGCACTATTATCAAATTTACTTATTAGTTGTAGCACCAAACAAGATGCAGTGAAACCAAACGCGCCATGCAAATGTGCTCCTGTAGCTGCTAAACCAGTCCAAATTCCAGAGACATCATCTGTGCCAACTCCGCAAAAAATATCTACCCTCAAAATTGCAGATTACAGTGGATTAAAAATTGTCACTTGGGCAGAGCTAGATGGTTTTAATCAAGATGATTTAACTAAAGCATGGCCTGCATGGATGCAAAGCTGCAACACTTTGATAAATAGGCCGCAATGGAAGCGCGTGTGCGAAGAGGCTTATAAGCTTAAAGAGCCGAGTAACGCTTTAATTAGTGCCTACTACAATGAATATTTTTTGCCTTACCAAGCGAACAACGAAGACGGCACTAATACAGGCATGGTTACTGGTTACTACGAACCCTTGCTCAAAGGTAGTCGTAAAAAATCTATGCTCTACCCAAATCCACTTTATACAACGCCAACTGACTTAGTAACGGTTGAGTTAGATTCTATATTTCCAGAATTTAAATTTAAGCGCATTCGAGGGCGCATGGTAGATAATAAAATAGACAGCAAAACAAACAACAAAAAATTAATTCCTTATTACACACGGGAAGAAATTGAAACTGCGCTATCACCAATTAAAAACCACGAATTTATTTATATAGATGACATTATTGACGTGTTTTTTTTGCAAATTCAAGGCTCAGGCTTAGTGCAATTAGATGATGGATCAGAAATACACGTTGGCTACGCAGACCAAAATGGGCATGCTTACAACTCAATTGGGCGGTTATTGATTGAGCGCGGCGAGCTGACTTTACCTAATGCTTCTATGCAGGGTATAAAAAACTGGGCACGTAATAATTTAGACAAATTGCGCGAGCTTTTAAATAGCAACCCAAGCTATGTGTTTTTTAGAGAATTGCCCGCTGGCTTACCAGGCCCATTAGGCGCACTCGGCGTGCCAATTTTGGCAGAAAGAGTGGTTGCTGTTGATCCAAAATTCATTCCACTGGGTGCGCCACTATTTTTAGCCACTACTGAACCAAATAGCGAAACACCTTTAAAACGTTTGATGATGGCGCAAGATACAGGTGGCGCAATTAAAGGCGGTGTAAGAGCAGACTTTTTTTGGGGTGCGGGCGCAGAAGCAGGTGCTAAAGCGGGTGCGATGAAGCAAATGGGTAAGATTTGGATATTGCTACCTAAAGACTTTGTAATTAAAGACACTGTGGTAAGGAATCCAGCGATTAAACCTTAAATTACTTGTTGATTAAAAGCTTTAAATACGATTTAAGTTTTCTTATGCCTTTGCGGCCAATTTTTCTTTTTAAATCCACTTTAAAATCGTATAAGTAAAAAGCCAATTTATACTTCATCGTGAATTTACGACTGGTATTGGCCAAATATAACCCCATTAACCGCTCACGCCCAGCCCAATGCAACTTATTACAAATACGTGTTATGTCAGCCAATGCTTGACGCGTGTAAATAGCGTGGTTATAAAAACGCGCACGCGCAGTATCAATCAACGAAAAGTGTAGTTTTTGGTTGGGCAAAATATTAACCAATACATTGCCACCAGATAAATCTCTAAAGAACACACCACGATGGTGCATATTATTTAAATAGCTCGCTAATTGTAAGTAAACATTTTCTGCGCTAACTTTATGATTATTGGCGCTAATATAAACATCGTTACCTCTGGCAAAATGTAGCATTAAATCGCCCACTGAGCAGTCTGCTTGCACTAAATTACATATATAAAAATTCTGCTTAAGTGTTGAGTCGCCTATTTTTTCAAAAAAAGCGACTGGCATTGCAGTGTCAATATTTCTCCTTAATAATTCAAATGCACCACTCCAGCTCCGTTTAGCTTTGCTCGGTTTAAAACGATCTAAAAATACTTTATGCGGATACATTTTTACAGGCTGTTTAACGGTAATTTCAGCTTTAGTATTTCGTGGGTCAGGCAACGTCCAAATTGCGTTGCGCGCGTGGCGAAGAGCCTGCTCTTTTTGTGGTGTGGCGAGGGTTTTTGGGTGCAGTGTTTCTGTTAATAGTGCCGCTTCAGCTGCATCTTTAGCTAGCACCAAACCAAACCAGCCGTCTTCATTGAAAGGATAGTATTGCAAACCATTTATATGTCTATAAATCACTAGACTATCTGCAAGCGCGGGTTTTTGCGCTACGTTAATTACCGTGCCTGTTGGCCACATGAGATAAATCGGTGTTTCAGTGACTAAAATTTCTTGTAACGAGGTTGAAATGATATTGCCGTCACGATCTAAACATGTTGCGTTTGCAAGACTTTCAGGTAAATAAATTTGGCTTAATAAAGCAACCCTGCCATTGATGCACCATGCAGCGTGAATTTCATGTGTGCTGTTTGAAAAGTGATGAATTTCCAAGCCTTCTGTAGTCGCAATCGGGGCGCGATATTGCACACCTTGAATCAGCTGGACAACAGTTTTAATTGCATTAAAACTTGGATAATGTTTAAAATTTTTAAGCTTGCCATCCACTTTTGCATAGTGCGCAATACGCTCTAATACAGGGTATTCTGCATCGGTTAAGCCATCGTCAATTAAGCCTTCGCGGTGACAAATAAATGTGCCCCAAAATGCTTGACTCATTGCACCTGAGGCGGCATTTAGTAGCATGTAGCGTGCAGCATAATCGGCTTGCTTTTCAATGCCAGATGCCAGCACACGCTCTATGCGATAAATTGCCCAAAATGCCGCTGGCGACATAAATTTTTGGATGCCAAAATCAGTACTAATTTTTTTTAGCAAACGCGCTTTTTTAATTAAATTCACTTTAAAAATAGTAGACCAACGGTAGCTAAATACTTTGTGGTCGTAGCGCTCAGGTTGAGAAATTCGCTCACTAAATAAGTTATTGGTATGAATATCAGGTAATTGATTTTTGGCTTTTAAAATCGATAATATGCCAATGTTATAGGCAATCTCAAAGTCTGTGACATTTGGGCCAGCCAACGTTATATTGTCTTGCTTGGCGAGTTTATAAGCGATATTCCACGCATTTAAAAAGCCTTTAACCGAATAGCCAGCCCAGCGTTTACGGTTAATAGTGTTACCGATTTCTAGGCGTAAAATGTGCCTGCCAAAACGGGTTAAGACTGCTTGTAAAAAAGTTTCAAAGCTGGCTAATTCAAAGTTGCGATCTTTCTCGCTCTCACTTCCCATGAGTTTTGTTGCGTAAATGGGAGGCACAATGTGTAAAGTAATCGCGAATTTTTCATCAATCAAACGTTGCAAAAAGCGTGCATTAAAACCGTCTAAATCGCCATAGGTAAAGTCTAGCCTCACTTGTTTAAGCTTGAGCTCATTTAGCGAAGTTATCACATAATCATCAACTTTGCTGTCCAGTGCTGAGGCTACGCACACGCCAAAAAAATCCGCAGGTACTGTGTGATTGCTAAGCGGAAAATGACCTTTATCAATAAATAATTTGCCACGCAAGGCATAAAAAAAACTGCGCATTATCATAGGTAATGTCAGCATTTTCCTTGGCTTTGTTATTTGGCGTGCTAAGTTAGCTCTCATCTTAAATGTGGTTTCATAAATGAGTTATGGCAGACGATAGCGTTGCTCTTGATACAGCAAGTTTGGTAATAATGAATTTGCCAGCGCACGTTGTTCTAGCGCTCGCGTATTTGGTGGCAGCTCACTTGGCGTTAATAGCTTAGTTTTAGCATCATAAATGCCATGCGCGGGCGGTTTGCCAGCGCGCAGAACGACGACGTCTTTGCTGCCTTCAATCTCTTCCATCCACGCAAAATTATCGTTGTATTGCATCATAGCGCGACCTTTTGCATTGGGTGCTTCGCTAGATAAATCTCGCCCCGTCATTGGGTGCTGTGCTTCAATACCCATTAATGACAACACAGTTACTGGTAAATCAATTTGGCTTACTACTGAAGTAACGAGTTGCGGCTTAATATCTGCGCCCAAAATTAAACCTGGAATATGAAAATTTTTAATCGGCACAAGACTATCGCCGCGCACTCGAATATCATGATCTGAAACAATTAAAAAAATTGTATCTTTCCAATACGCGCTTTTTTGCGCTTTTTTGAAAAATTCACCAATCGCGTAATCTGCATATTTCACCGCGTTATTATCAGTCGCTTTTGGTTGTTCAAACAATTCAATACGACCATCTGGAAACTCAAACGGCGTGTGGTTGGATGATGAAAACGCTAGCGTAAAAAACGGCTTACCCGTCGCGTGATGTGCTAATAATTGCTCATGCGTTTTATTAAGTAAATCTTCATCAGAAGCACCCCAACTTCCAACAAACACTGGATTTTTGTAATCTTTTTGTTCAACAATATGCTCAAAACCGTTACCTGTAAAAAAGCCACGCATATTGTCAAAATGGGATTCACCACCGTAAATAAACTCTGTGTTATAGCCTTGTTTACCAAGCAAAGCTGCTAAAGTAAAAAAGTTTTTTTGCGATTTAGAAAGCTTAACAGTGCTCTCTGCGGGCGTGGGTTGAAAGCCAGTTATCACAGCCTCGATGCCTCGCACAGAGCGTGTGCCAGTGGCATACAATTGCTCAAACCAAATGCCTTGTTCCTTTAGTTTTTCTAAATTCGGTGTAACCGCTACACCGCCTAAAGACTCTACAAAACCAGCGCCTAAACTTTCTTGCAATATAATGACTAAATTAAGCGGTTTATCACGATTATGGCTTGGGATTAAGGTTTTTAAGGTGGGAATGTCGGTATCGGTACTATCTGTAAGTTTAAAAATTTCTTCACGCGGCATTTTGCCGTATATTTCGCTAGACTTATTTTCACCTAGCATATTGTAAATAGCATAAGTGACTGAATAAGCTGAATTTAATACTAAATTATTCACCATGCTATCAGCTGTAATAGCAAATAAAGCAGGATTAGCAGGGCGATGACCCAACGTTGAGCGTATGCCTAACGCCAATAAAATAAATATTAGTGGCCAAGTAATGAGTGTTTTTGTGATACTCCACTTTGCTAAGGTTGAGGCTTGCAACCAGGGCTGCATAAGTTTGCGCATCGCATATATACTCACCGCAACAAATATTAAACACGCAAATACATGAATGCGAAATCCGCCCCACAACATGCTAACAACTTCATGCGGATATTTTAAATACTCAACGAACAAACGATTTGGTCTTACATCGTACTCTGTAATAAAACCTGGTGTTGCGACTTCTAAAAATATGAGTAATACCATGGCTAAAATTACCCAAATATAAGTAAAATTTTGCCATGCCCGCCAGCACTTAACAATGCTAAATATTGGTAATGAAAGCACTGGGATTAAGCTTAGTAAGGACAGCTGAATGATATCTACGCGTACGCCTTGAATAAGGATTTCGGCTAATTTTCCTGTAGCGTTTACTCGGTCTAGTTTCCATAAAACTAAGCCAAAACGTGATGTTGTGAGCACGATTAAGCTGATGACAAACATCATTATAAATGGCGCGTAAGGACCAGTGATGTGAAGGCGTTGCCAAAGATTATTGATACGATTTTTCATGATGTGATGATGATTAGTGTATACGAAGGAATTATAAAGCGTATCGGTTAAGACCTTTACAATTTTATGTAAAAACTTAACGGTTTTTTATAGACACATTTTGCAAACTTCTAGTGCGCTTTGCTTTGCATCCAGCGAACGCCAGCAATGATACTAATTGCCACAAAAATAACGGCACCAAATATAGTGGTAGACAGCACGACTGGTGTACCGTTACTTTCTAAGAAAATATACAACCCTACCAAAGTGAGCATTGTGCAGTTTTCAAAAAAGTTTTGTACTGCTACAGCATTGCCCGCGCCTACTGTTTCATGGCCGCGTTCTTGCAAAAGCGCGTTGAGCGGCACTACATAAAAACCACCAGCAGCGCCAATTAAAATAAGTAAAGCAATGGCGGTATATACATGCGAAGCATGAGCAAATATCATAATCAGCACGCCTATTGCCATACCAACAGGTAATACGCGGTTAACGTTTTTAAGGCTAATTAAACTCCCTGCAAAAGCTGCCCCAACAGCAATCCCGATGGCTACTGCGCCACTTAAATTAGCTGGAATACTTAAATCACCCACGCCTAATGCAACTGGCACCCAAGCCACTAGCAGCAAGCGTAGCGTTGAGCCAGCACCCCAAAATACGCTAGTACCTAACAATGAAAGTCTAGCGTCTTTATTGGTAAAAAGAATTTTTAGCGCCGAAATAAAGTTGCGCACAAGTGGCATTAATGCAAAACGTTGGTTTGGTTTTACTGCTACTAGTTTTGGAATAAGTAAGTTAGAAATCGCAGCCATTAAGTAACAAACGCAGACTGATGTCAATGCAACTGTTACTGAGCTATCGGCCAACATTCCACCTAAAACTGCACCTAGTAAAATGGCCACAATGGTAGATCCTTCCATTAATCCATTGGCACTTACTAAGTTTTTTTCACTTACAAGTTCGCTCAATATGCCATACTTTGCAGGTGAGTATGCCGCTGCACCTAGCCCCACCAATCCGTAACTTAGTAATGGATTTAACCCTATTAACATAGCGCCAGCACCCAATAATTTGAGCATATTTGCAATCAGCATCACGCGGCCTTTTGGAAAACCATCGGCGAATGGACCAACAAAAGGCGCAAGTAATATAAATGCGACGACAAAAAATTCTTGCAACATTGGAATTTGCCAACCTGGTGCGTTGTAAGATTTAAGCAGCGCAATTGCGGCAAATAACAAAGCGTTATCAGCCAAAGCTGATAAAAACTGAGCAATAAGCACTGCAACCATACCGCTAGAGCGCAATGATTTTTTTGCTACATTTGCCATAATGACACCCTGTTGAATAAAGTATTAGTTTCAAACTATGAGTGTTTCAATCTTGCTCTAATCAATTTAAACAATCCAAAAAGCGCAATAACAATAAAAACTATCCAAGCCATTAACGCATTATAAGCAGGTCTTAATGGTTCGCTAGGCGCATTTTTGTCTTTTAGAGTTTCAGGGAAAATGCGTGGGCCTAAAGGTATTCTTTTCCACTGAGAAATATCTGCAGGGGTGCGCGCAATATATTCTTCTACAGAAGCAACTGGAGCCAGACCCATAGCTCTGGATGAAGGATATTGCGGTAAATGTACGTAGATAATGGCCTCTAAATCATCCGCTAGATTTGCTTCAAATTGACTTTTAGTTTTGTTATGGGTGATACGATTTAGCAGGTCGTTGCCAATTGCTTCAAACGCTACAAATGGCAACAAATTTGTTTGTTCAGCACTTAAATAGTCATAAGTTTTTAAGCCGCTTTCTAGGCTCATATCACTAATTATTTTGTATGGTAGCGCTAAAATAGCTTTAGATTGGTTGGTAGCACCTAATGTGGGGATGTGCCAATCAATTGAGCGCAATGTTTCTAAGCTGATGCCTGCACAATTAGCGTTGGCTTGTTGCAATAAAAAATCTTGGCGATAAAAATGATGCATTACCCGATTAATTACACTTTGAAACTCGCTAGCATTTCGTTCATTTTTTAGTACCGCAATCAACATATAAGAAGGCCGATACCAAGATTGACCGCTATTTAAATCTCCTTGATAGCTTTCCATAGGTAAGGTTGCAGCAATAATGCCTTTTTCACTCACTGTGCCTAAATCATAAAAATTGTTGACTAGCCAATCATTCCATTCGCCATGAGGGCCAAAGCGGCCAGTCGCCACGGCAAAATGGCCGCCATGTGCTTCGTCGTCGTCGCTTTGTGCGCCGTTAAGTACAAAGCTTAGTACAGGTTTGCCGCTTAAACTTGTTAAGTTGGGTTTTTTGTACAAAATTCTTGCAGAAAAAGAGACGTTTGCACCACCATTACTGCTACGAATCAAGTCTGAAAGCGTTTCATTTGCATTTAGTGGTTGGTAAAGTAGTTTGACTAAATCTAGGTTGTAATCGCTAGGCCAAATACTTTTGACTAAAAAGGTGTCCTGCTTAATTTTGCCACGCAGTGAAACATTTCGCCCAGCAAAGTATTGAGTACTTGATGAATTGTAATAAGACCGATTACTTTCAATTTTAGGCGTTAATGCCAGTTTTATTTCATCATCTGCTGTGGTTAAAGTTCTTCCATCCGCACTTAAGATGCCATTTGCTTTTTGTGGAGAACCTAACCAAACAAGCGGTGGCATCGTAGGTGTTTTTGATGTTTTGTACCATTTTTTTACGTCGTCTTGCGCGCGTAACAAAGGGTTAAAGTTATTCAGCCAAATTAAAGGCACTGCGATAGTTTCTTGGTTAAAGTACCATAACGCTTGCGGTGTACTAGCACAGTGAGCGCAACTTCCATGATTAAGCTTAAACTCTTTAGTTTCATAAAGCCCTAAACCAGAGTCTGCGTTCCAACTGCGGACTATTGCATCAGCTTGGGCAGTATTGGTGGTGGCAAGTATTAAGGTGTAAAGACCAAGTGTTTTAATGGTTAATCTTAAAAAGTGTTTTTTATGCATTTTCTGCCATTTTCTTTAATGAAACATAGTCAGTTTTACCGGTACCAAGTAATGGTAGCGCTTTTACCGCTACA
>JBDNJL010000019.1:0-6238 GCA_041687795.1 Methylotenera sp.
GCTAAACCTGCTAATTCATTAGGGGTTAATAAGCCAGAAAAATTAGGCATTGCAGCTTTAATCAGCAATGGTTTTTTTTGCCAATACTCACTCAAAAATTGGCTAGGCGTTAGATTATTTAATAATGTCAGCGGTGTATTCATAACAGTATTTTAATACTTAAAAACAGGTATGCATAAAAAAATTGCATTACTATACAGATAGGTATATATTAATAAAAAAATGTAACAAAATGTATAAAACTATAGATTAACAACTAATAATCAGGAGTTTAAAATGAACACTGTTGCTGATAACACAATTAAAACTTTTCATGGTGGATGCCCACACGATTGCCCAGACACTTGTTCCATGGTGTACACGGTGCAAAATGAAAAACTTATTTCAGTTAAAGGCAATAAAGATCACCCTATGACGCGAGGCGGTTTGTGCGTCAAGCTCAAAGATTATGAAAAAAGGCATTATCATCCAGACCGTTTGCTTTATCCATTAAAGCGCACTGGGCCTAAAGGCAGTAAGCAATTTAAACGCATTTCTTGGGATGAAGCCTTAACCGAAATAACCACCAAATGGAAAAAAATTATCGCAACTGATGGCCCACACGCGATTATGCCCAACAGTTATTTGGGTAACCAAGGCTTGGTGCATGGCTTAAATGGCGGCGATGCGTTTTTTAACCGCATGGGGGCAACGGTGTGTGAGCGTACATTTTGTGGCGAAGGCTCATGCACCGCATGGTTACTCACTGTTGGTCCTACAGCAGGTGTAGATCCAGAAAGTTTTATTCATAGTAAATATATCATTATTTGGGCATGCAACTCAGTATCTACTAACTTACATCATTGGCACATTATTCACGAAGCGCAAAAAAAAGGCGCTAAAGTGGTTGTGATAGATTCTTATGCATCTAAAACGGCAAAAGAAGCAGACTGGCATATTGCGCCAAAACCAGGTACAGATGGCGCGCTTGCCATGGCGATGATGCACGTGATTATTGAAGAGGGTTTAGTAGACCAAGATTATGTAGATAATTACACAGTGGGCTACAAAGAGCTGGCAGAACGTGCTAAAACGCGCACACCAGAGTGGGCAGAAGAAATTACTGGCGTTAAAGCCGAGGATATCCGTAAGTTTGCGCGTGAATATGCCACTACTCCACCAGCGGCTATTCGGTTGGGCGTAGCGCTAGAACGCACCTATGGTGGTAGTCAAGCGATTCGCGCTGTAACTAGCTTGCCTGCACTTATTGGTGCTTGGCGTCATGTGGGCGGTGGTGCGTTGCAATTTCCAGTGTGGGAACACCCGTATAAATTTGATGTGATTTGCCGTCCAGATTTAATTCCAGAAGGCACGCCAGTTGTGAATAATTTACAGCTTGGTCGTGTGCTCACAGGCGAAACTAAACTAAAAACACCGATTAAATCGATGATGGTATGGAACACGAACCCAGTAACCCAAGCGCCTGAAACTGACAAAATTATTAAAGGGCTGGAACGGGAAGATTTATTTTTAGTGGTTGCAGAACATTTTATGTCTGACACCGCCGCCTACGCAGATATTGTGTTGCCAGCGGCAATGGGCGCAGAGATGGAAGACATGATTCTCTCTTGGGGACATTTATACTTAACGTATAACGAAAAATGTATTGAGCCGCCAGGCGATGCGATTCCAAACAACGAAATTTTTAGACGTTTAGCGAAATTAATGGGTTATGAAGATGAAAACTTTAAATGGAACGATAGTGAGTGCTTACAAAATTATGTTGATTGGGATTCGCCAGCTTGCGAAGGCATAGACCTAAACTACATGCGCGAGCATGGCTTTGCCAAGTTAACAGTGGGCACGGCAGATACACGTAAACGTCATGCAAAGGGTGATTTCCCCACGCCTTCAGGCAAATGTCATTTTCTGGTTGAAGGCGCTAAAAACTTTGTTGCAGGGCCATTTCGCCAAATGTACGACGGCTTTCAGCCGGGCGAAGATATTGACCCTTTGCCAGATTATTTAGCCTCAAGAGAAACGCCAGCGACTAACCCAGCACTTGCGGCTAAATTTCCGCTTAATATTATTTCACCCAAAAGCCATGGCTTTTTAAATTCTTGTTATGCCAATGTAGCAGAAAAAATTAAAGGCCAAGGTGAGCAGTTTGTAATGATAAATGCACTTGATGCAAAAGCGCGTGGTGTAAAAGAGGGCGATACGGTGAGGGTGTTTAACGACCGAGGCGCGTTTGCAGGTGTTGCAAGAATTTCTGAAGATGTGAATGCGGGTATTGTAGTGGCAACATTGGGCTATTGGCGACAGCTCAATGACGGCACAGTCAATTGCATTAGCTCAGCGGAGTTTGGGGATATGGGACATTCGACTACGTTTAGTGATAATTTGGTTGAGGTGGTATTGGGTTGATTTATGAATGGGGCAAGATTCTGCCCCATTTATAAACGTAAAGTTACAACAACCTTTTAAACAAATAGATTATTGTTAACAACATAGTAACTGCAGATATAATCCAGCGATACTCTATCCATATTTCTTTGAGCGATTTATCTACTTCAAATACTTCTGCGAAATGGTGAATTTCAAGTTCTTTTAAACAGGATTTTTTTTGTTTATATGTAAAACAAAAGTAATTAAATTTAAATTCATAAAACTTGATTTTTATTGCAGATAGTTTCATTAAATGCTCCTTTTTGTGAAGTTAAAAAAATAAACACGTCTTAGCTGATATCGATATGTTAGCGTTATCCACCTGTCTCATCATTTTAATAAATAGACGCTCCCAAGATTTTTTAAATACCTTCATTTTCATATTTATTGCTACTCCAAATGCTTAACTGTTTGAATTAATTTCAATCGCTAAACTCATACCCAAATGAAAATTAAATCACGTTTATTTTTACTTTTTGCCATCATTAACTTAACGGTTTTTAGTGGACACATAGCGTTTGCTAAAGATAACGCGCGTTATGAGTTTTACACACCAAGTAGTGAAGGCACTGGCAAAGTGTATATGGGGCGCGAAATTGCCCATGTGATGGGTTTTCAGGGGGCGGCTTGGTTAGAGCGCGAAAACCGCGAAAAGCAAGAGCGTACAGATGTTTTATTAAAGTCACTTAATTTAAAAGCTGGCATGAGCGTTGCAGACATTGGCGCAGGAACAGGCTTTTTATCGCGCGGTATGGCGAGCTTAGTAGGCGAGCATGGGCAGGTGTTTGCAGTAGATATACAGCCAGAAATGTTGGGTAAATTAAAAAAACTGCGCCAGACTTACCCTAACATCACCCCAATTTTAGCGAGCGATACGCGCACAAATCTAGCACCTAAAAGCGTCGATTTAGCCATTATGGTGGATGTTTATCATGAGCTTGCTAACCCATATGAAGTGATGCAAGACGCGTTGCGGGCGCTCAAGAAAAACGGTCAATTAGTGTTGGTAGAATACCGCGCAGAGGATGACAGCGTGCCGATTAAAACCACGCATAAAATGACTGAGGCGCAAATTATTAAAGAGTTATTAGTCCATGGGTTTGTGCATCAAAAAACTATTAATCATTTACCTTGGCAACATATCGTTATTTTTGTAAAACCGTAGAAAAATCATTCTTCAGCATTGGTATTGTTCACAATACTTAACGGTTTTGCTTTTTTTTGTAAAAAACTTAACGGCTTTGCTTATATTTGTAAAAAACTTAACGGCTTTTTACAGACACATTTTTCTTAAGCTTCAAATTAAGCTAATTCAAGCAATTTCAAGTAAAATTCATTCATGAATATTTACTCGCTTATTAAGCCTTTGCTCTTTCAGTTTGATGCTGAAACTATCCACGACCTCACTTTGAAAACTTTAACACTTGCCGAAAAAACTGGTGTGTTAAGTCTATATCCCAAGCCACCTAAATGTGCGCATCGCGAGGTAATGGGCTTGAAATTTATTAACCCTGTTGGCTTAGCGGCTGGTTTAGATAAAAACGGTGCGGTCATTAAGGGCATGGCAAAATTGGGCTTTGGTTTTATTGAAATTGGTACTGTTACACCACGCTCTCAGCCTGGCAACCCTAAACCAAGGCTTTTTAGAGTGAACGAGGCGCAAGGGATTGTGAATCGTTTTGGTTTTAATAATTTAGGGGTTGATAACCTGATTGAAAACGTAAAAGTTGCGCAATATAAAGGGCTCAATTCTAATCAAATACTTGGCATTAACATTGGTAAAAACTTTGATACGCCTAACGAAAATGCGGTGAAAGATTACCTTATCTGTATGCAAAAAGTGTATGCATATGCCAGCTACATTACAGTGAATATTTCATCGCCAAACACTAAAAACCTGCGTGATTTACAAGAAAAAGATGCACTTTCACAATTGCTTGCAACGCTAAAGCTAGAGCAAACAAAACTCGCACAGCATTATGGCAACTACGTACCAATCGCTTTAAAAATTGCGCCAGACTTAACTAAAACACAAGTGCAAGAGATTGCCGATTTATTGGTAGAACATAAAATTGATGGTGTGATAGCGACTAACACCACTTTAAGCCGTGATAATGTGCAAGGTTTAAAAAATACTACTGATCTTAGAAATGCAAAAGAAACAGGTGGCTTATCTGGTGCACCAGTACGTGATAAATCGACTGTGGTGATTCAACAGCTTTCACGACATTTACAAGGTGCGCTACCAATTATTGGCGTAGGCGGTATTTTAAGTGGTAGTGATGCAGTCGAAAAAATTGCCGCAGGAGCAAGCTTAGTGCAAATTTATAGCGGCTTAATTTACAAAGGTCCTAAGCTCGTGCATGATATCTGCCGAACGCTAGGTTAATTGTAGTTACTTTTAGATTTAAAGTTTTAGGTTATTTTGCTACCAATTTTATATTCTTACAGACGCTGCCCTTACGCCATGCGTGCGCGTATGGCATTAAAGCAGGCGAATATTGAAGTTGAGACTCGTGAAATCTCATTAAGAACCAAGCCAAGTCATATGCTGAAAATGTCACCGAAAGGCACTGTACCAGTATTGGTATTGCCAAATAATACGGTGCTTGAGCAAAGTTTAGAGATTATGTATTGGGCGTTGCAACGGCAAGATATAGATTGCTGGCTGTTAGCGGACGCTGAGTTGGCGCAACAACTCATTACAGAGAATGATCATAGTTTTAAACAAGCTTTAAACCATTACAAATATCAGGAGCGTTATATAGAAAAGCGCGCTACCGATTATAGAGCTGAGGGTGAAGTTTTTTTGCAAAAGTTAGAAACGCTACTTATTAAATCTAACTATTTACTCAGTGAAAAAATTAGCTTAGCAGACATTGCCATTTTCCCGTTTATTCGCCAGTTTTCTGCGGTGGATAGCAGTTGGTTTGAAACTGCGCCTTACCCAAAACTGCGTGCTTGGCTAAGGCGATTAGTCAACTCTGAATTATTTGAAGAGATTATGAAAAAACAGCCAACTTATATTGAGTAAGTCGGCTGTTTTATTTTCTAGCAAAAAGGCAAGCTAGAAGTTTTAATTTGCAGTAGCTAAATCAGCCTCTTTAGTTTTTTTATCAGATAAAATTGTTAACTCCACTTCATTTTTATCATCAATATCTACATGCACGCTGCCACCGTTTGCAAGTTTGCCAAACAATAACTCATCCGCTAAAGCTTTGCGAATTGTGTCTTGAATCAAGCGCGCCATAGGTCTAGCACCCATGACAGGATCAAAACCTTTTTTACCTAAGTAGGCTTTTAATGCATCGCTAAAGGTTGCCTCAACTTTTTTCTCATGTAATTGGTCTTCAAGTTGGATTAAGAATTTATCAACCACGCGAATAATAATATCCTGAGAAAGTGACGCGAAAGACACAGTTGCATCTAAACGATTACGAAACTCTGGACTAAATAAGCGTTTAATATCTTCTTGCTCGTCGCCTGCTTGTTTAGCGTTTGTAAAGCCAATGCTCGATTTTGACAATCCTTCAGCGCCTGCATTAGTTGTCATAATAATAGTCACATTTCTAAAGTCTGCTTTGCGACCGTTATTATCTGTGAGCGTACCGTTATCCATGACTTGCAATAGAATATTGAAAATATCAGGATGCGCTTTTTCAATCTCATCTAAAAGTAATACGCAGTAAGGCTGTTTAGTAATCGCCTCTGTCATCAAGCCACCTTGCTCAAAGCCTACATAGCCAGGAGGTGCGCCAATTAAGCGAGAAACCGCATGGCGTTCCATGTATTCACTCATATCAAAACGCAC
>JBDNJL010000114.1:0-19108 GCA_041687795.1 Methylotenera sp.
ACGTGGCGTTGAGCCGTATTACGTGAAAAATGCGCGTAGTAGTTTGGGACATAGCCATGTGTTGCCGCCAGAACAACGTAACTTTATTGGTGCAAAAGCGGTTTTACATAGATTGCTACAAAAGGCGAGCATGCGCATGCGCAGCTATGAGTTGTTAACCTCAAGTATCAGCGTAAAAATTAAATTGCGCGGTTCACATTTTGAGCGAGTGCCAAGTTGGGGATTAGAAAGCAAACTTTCGCCTACAGATAATACGCGGACTTTAATTGAGGTGATGGAGCTTTTTTTACAGCACTATCCGCACACAGACAACATACCTTATGCGGTGGGCGTAGGATTTAGTGGCTTAGTGACGGCGGATGAAGTGGCGCGCGATTTATTTCAAATTGAGCCGCTTGAAAATGAGCAAAAATTGAATAAAACGCTGGATAAACTCAACTTAAAGTTTGGCAAAAATACTATCTATTTTGGCGGTGCGCATGATGCATTAAAAGACGCACCGATGCGTATTGCGTTTAATCATATTCCAGATTTAGATGTGGAAAGTGATGACTAGTATGTTATTTAAAACGTAACTATTTAATGTAACTACTTAATGTGGTTGCGCTTTTACACAAGCCGCCGCCATTGCAGCCGCCACTTGGCTGACAGGTTCTTCACTTGCTAGCGGCTCTGCTTCATCTAACTTCACTATGCAATCAATGCATTTACCTTTAGCTTCATCATAGCCCTTAATCGCTTCTAAGCCTTTAACGCCAGTCATAATCGTGTCGTCTAAAATCGCCTCGCCCATTTTTGCGCCAGTAATGTCAGCGCCAGTTAAGTCTGCTTTGCTTAAATCTGCACGAAATAAATCAGTATTGCGCAAATTAGCGCCACGTAAATCGGCAAATTTTAAATTTGAACGGCTTAAGTCTGAATCTTCAAAATTAGTATTAGCAAACTTGCCGCCAATCGCATCAAAGCGCATTGCGCCCATCGGTTGATTGCCAATGTCCAAACCATATCGACCATGCTTTATCGTCGCGTTGCTCATATCTACGTTGCCTAGCGTGCCTATCATGCGCGCATTGGTGAGGTTTGCGCCTGCAAAGTTAGTTTTGTCAAAAATCGCTTGAAAAATAGTGGCATCAGTTAAATTTGCGCCGCTTAAATTAGTATTTTCTAAACGAGCTAAATTCAAGTAACTTTTTTGCATATTCGTGCCACGTAAATCTGCGCCACGTAGATAAGCACCAAAAAAGCTCGTGTTATACATATTGCAATGACGTAAATCTAAACCATCAAAGTTTAAATAGCCTGCATCTTTATTTGATAAGTCACAACTTTTGCTATTAATTTGCACAGCCGCTGCTTCTTGCGATATTTTAATACGCTCAACTTCTGTAACCTGGGCTTTATTGGCTGTGTAAAACTTTTCTGCTTTGGCAATCATGCCTTTTTGATCAAACAAAAACGAATCCCGTGAACCTTCGTTACTAAAGCAGTAAGTTCTTCCTTCAAACAACTCGTTGATTTCACATTTGGTTTCATGGAAAGATTGCTTAGATAGAGCATTAGTACAGTAGTTACCAAACTCGCCAGCGTAAGCGGTGCTTGCAAAGAGTAGCCCTGCAAAAATGTGTCCGTAAAAAACCGTTAAGTTTTTTATATTCAAGGGTAAAACCATTAAGTTTTTTGTGCATTTAGTAAAAGTATTCATTTTAAATCCCCAAAAAAAGTACGTTTTATAATTTTTTAAATTAATGGCTGTTTAACAACTATTCCATTATTTGCTTATAAAAGCCAATACACAGTAACTTATGTCACATGGTTGATATATGAACTAGTTTTGCTGGTCGCAAGCTGGTGCATCAATGCTAAAATGTAGGCATGTTCACATTTCTAAAAAACTTATTTAAACCAAAAATGCTAAACGCTGCAGTAGCATGGCAACTCGCGGGTAATAATGCAGAAAACGCTTATTGGCTGTATGCCGCGCCAGTACATTTGGTATTGCAACGCGATACGTTTAGTTTGTCAGAAACAGTACCTTTGCCTTTAGAAATTGATGAAATTACTGAGTTGACAGATACACTGAATCAACATTTTCAGGCAGATCATATGCAGTTTTTTTGGCTTGAAAATCAATGGTTTTTAAAGCTTAAAAGTCATCCAAATATTCAAACATCTTTACCTGCGTTGGCTGTTAATCAAGATATCGCTAAATATATGCCTACTGGCACAGGCGCAATGCAATGGGCAAAGTTTCAGAATGAGGTGCAAATGTTATTGTTCGCACACCCTGTAAATATTGCGCGTGAAGCTAAAAGATTGCCGTTAATAAATAGCATTTGGTGTTACGGCGGTGGAATCATCGAAGTAAAAAATAAGTAATACAATGCAAATTAAGCAACGTACTTTAAATGAATCCGCTGCAAATGCATTAATTGCAGAGGGTGTTACGCCCTTATTGGCTAGGCTATTTGCTAGCCGTGGAGTAACACAATTTAAAGAGCTAAGTGCAAATTTAACAAATATTCTGCCGCCAGATACACTGACTAATAATCAAAGCATGGCTAAATTATTGGCTGATGCAATTGCCGCAAACAAAAAACTATTGGTGATTGGCGACTACGATGCTGACGGTGCAACAGCAACTGCTGTTGCAGTAAAAGGCTTGCGCGCATTTGGCGCACAGGTGGAATTTTTAGTGCCCAATCGTTTTAAATATGGCTATGGTTTAACACCTGAAATTGTCAAGCTCGCAGCCTTACAAAAACCAGATTTTATTATCACGGTAGATAACGGTATTGCTAGCGTAGATGGCGTAGCAGAAGCGAATAGCTTGAGTATGCAAGTGCTAGTTACTGACCATCATTTACCAGGGCAGGAAACACCGCAGGCAGCTTGTATTGTTAATCCAAATCAACGTGATTGCACCTTTGCTAGTAAAAATTTAGCAGGCGTAGGCGTAATGTTTTACGCCCTATTAGCCTTGCGCGCAGAGTTGCGCGAGCGCGGCATGTATTTAGAAACGCCTGAGCCAAATTTAACTGAGCTACTCGACTTGGTCGCGCTAGGTACGGTGGCAGATTTAGTGAAATTAGACGTTAACAACCGTATTTTGGTTGAGCAAGGCTTGCGTAGAATTCGTGCAGGCGCGTGCGCGTATGGAATTTTAGCGTTGCTAAAAGTAAGTGGTCGCCAGCCACAAAATACCACCGCGCAAGATTTAGGTTTTTATGTAGGACCAAGGCTTAATGCGGCTGGTAGATTAGATGACATGACTTTAGGCATTCAATGCTTACTAGCAGAAACTGAAAGCGAAGCGACTAAGCTTGCCGCGCAGTTGCAAGAATTAAACTTACAACGACGTAGCATTGAAGCTAATATGCATGAGGGTGCAAGCGTGGCACTCGATGATATTGAAGTGGCAAATCAATTTAGCATCAGCATGTTTCAACCAGATTGGCACCAAGGTGTAATTGGTATTTTAGCCTCACGTATTAAAGAAAAATATCACCGGCCTACAATTGTATTTGCAGACGGGGACAACGGTTTGCTAAAGGGTTCTGGTCGTTCAGTTTCATGTTTGCATTTGCGTGATGCATTAGATTTACTAAGTAAACAACAACCAGACTTAATTATAAAGTTTGGTGGTCATGCCATGGCAGCAGGTTTAACAATTAAACAAGCTGATTTTGAGCGCTTTAACTTAAGCTTTGAGCTGGTTGTAAAAAGCTTAATTACCGAAGCAGATTTAGACTCTATTTTAGAAGTTGATGGCGAGTTAAATGCCAGTGAGATGACTTTTAAAAACGCACAAACGCTTGAACGCCAAGTTTGGGGACAAGGCTTCGCACCGCCTTTGTTTTATGATGTATTTGAAGTGATAAGCCAGCGGATATTAGCCGAAAAACACTTAAAACTTATGTTAAAAAAAGACCAAGCTATGATTGATGCAATCTACTTTAATCAAGCAGAATTATTGCCTAACGAAATTAAAGCCGCTTATCAATTGCAAACCAATACTTACAATGGCATGGATAAAGTGCAATTGAATATTAGTCATGTAAATGCTTAAACGTGTGTTCCTAAATATTAATAAACTTAACGTTTATTTACAGACACATTTTCAATCAGTATCTCAAGCACGCTCGCTTGCGATATAATGCCGACCCATGAACAAAGCTAATAATCCTCGCACCAAATTAATCGTTGCCAATTGGAAAATGAATGGCAACCTTGCATCAAACCAGCAGCTTTTTGAGGCATATATTAAGCAATTATCTCATTCAAATAGACCGCAAGTTGTTGTTTGCGTGCCATATCCATATTTAGCGCAAGCAAAGCAGTTTTTGCAACATAGCAATATTGCTTGGGGTGCGCAAAATATGAGTAAAGATTCAGATGGTGCATTTACTGGTGAAGTTAGCGCGAACATGTTGCAAGATTTTGGTGCAACTTATGTGATTCTGGGGCACTCAGAACGGGCAACTGCGTATTGTGAATCAGATGAAAATATTGCGACAAAATTTATGCAGGCAAAAAAGAACGGCTTAACGCCTTTGCTGTGTGTGGGTGAAACGCTAATAGAGCGCGAAGCAGGTGTGATGCAGATGGTGGTTGGTAAACAGTTAGATACGATTATTGATGTTTATGGCGCGGAGATTTTTGAAAATACCGTGCTTGCTTACGAGCCAATTTGGGCAATTGGCACTGGTTTGGCTGCAAATAGTGAACAGGCACAAAGTATGCATGAATTTATTCGTAAGAAGATTGCAGCACTAGATAAAACCGCTGCAGATAGCCTGAAAATCCTCTATGGGGGGAGCGTAAATCCTCAAAATGCAGTACAATTATTCGCTATGCAAGATATTGATGGCGGGCTGATTGGCAGGTGCTCGCTAAACTCATTAGAATTTGAAAAAATTTGCCACGCGGCCTTAATAAATTAAAAAAATTTGTCTTACTTCAGTAAACATTAACCTGCTGCCAAAATTGAAAATAAAAGCTTAAGTAGCAATAGTTAGAAATGGAAAAATAATGGAAAAATTAGTCTTAATAATACACGTACTAGCAGCGCTTGGCGTGATTGGTTTAGTGCTTTTACAACACGGAAAAGGCGCTGATATGGGCGCGTCTTTCGGTGGTGGCGCATCTGGAAGCCTATTTGGCGTAACTGGCTCATCAAATTTTATGAGCCGTGCAACAGCAGTTTTTGTGGTGATATTTTTTGCTACAAGCTTAACGTTAGCTTATATGGCAAGCCATAAAACTACAGAAACTAGTGTAATTAAGGCTAATTCGGCAAGTGTTGTTGTGCCAGTTGTGAAGCCAACGCCAAGTGACGTACCTTCTGTAGAAATGAAGCCTGAAGCGGCTCAAGACGTACCAAAATAGTTGAATTTTATTGAGCTGAGCTCGACTAATTGCCGTCGTGGTGGAATTGGTAGACACGCTATCTTGAGGGGGTAGTGACGAAAGTCGTGAGAGTTCGAGTCTCTCCGTCGGCACCATTTAGTAGTATCAAGCATTATCAAAAAACCTCGTTTAGCCAGTAAATACAACGGTTTTAAGCTAAATATAGAATATTTTTAATAAGAGTGAATATGCTATCCATTTATTTAATAGCGGGTGTCGCTGGAGTTATGTTGTTTTTTAGTGTGACTGTTGCCCCAAGCATATTTAAAACCTTGCCTCAAGAATGGGCTAGCGTTTATGTACGAGCATTTTTTCCTAAGTATTATGCAGTACTGGGTTTGACTTGCTTAGTTGCTACATTAATAACTAACCTACCGCCATAAAACATTCCGCTTTTACCTGCGCAGCATTGTTCGCAGTGTCACTATTTATATTAACGCCTAAAATAAATTCAGCAAAGGACAACAATCAAACAACACAATTTAATGTGTTGCATGGTTTAAGTGTTGGCGTAAATTTTTTGCAGTTGGTTCTACTTATTTATGCGTTATACAAATCAATAGCTTACTTTGAATAGCCTACTTCAACAGTACAATAAAAAACCCAGTCGTTATAACTGGGTTTTTTTAATCAAACATATTAATTGATTAATTAAGCTGGCATTATTACTGTATCAATCACATGTATCACACCGTTAGTACACTCAATATCAGTTTTAACCACGTTTGATGTACCATTTAGTTTAACGCCACCATCTGTGCTAATTGCTACCGTTGCACCGTTAACTGTTTTGGCCGATTGGCCGTTTAAGCCTACCACATCTGCTGCCATTACTTTTCCAGCGACCACATGGTATGTCAATATAGCAGTTAATTTTGGAATATCAGCTAATAATGCTTCTACTGTACCTGAAGGCAATTTTGCAAATGCCTCGTCTGTTGGCGCAAAAACTGTAAACGGGCCAGGGCCTTTTAACGTGTCAACTAAACCTGCTGCGGTAACGGCAGCAGCTAATGTATTGAATGATCCTGCCGCGACTGCGGTATCGATAATGTCATGCATATTTAATCCAATCTAAAAAAATTTAGTAAGAAAAGGATATTTCTTACTGAGCTAGCACTTATGTGCAATTGTAATTTTTGATTACATTTGCACAACTTCTGAGTTCATTGATGCCACTAAGTTCATATGAAAATATGAACTGGAGTGAATGAATTTGACCCAATTTAATGAATGGGCAAGCGTCATAGCTATGAAGTAATATGCGCTAATTTGTCGTACGAGTTGTTGTAAAGCCAGCAGGAATTTGATTGTTCAGTTTTGAATCTCCTCGTTTTGGTTATAAAGCGATTCAATATAATCTACAATATTAGCCACACCTTCAGGTCTAGTTTTAGCATTTTTTGTAGTTGCCCATTTTTGATTCTTAAATTATAAAGCAACGCTAAGTCTTCACGTTATCAAAGTAATTATCACGACTACTCATGTTTGCGACGACTCTGTGTTTATCTAATGCATGTTGACTCGTGTTTAAAAATAATTACATTAGCCTCAATAAGGATGAACTGAGAGGTTTTTTTTTAGTCAATTAAGCGGTAAGCAATATTGTTAGATACTTTAAACAATACGCAGAGGCTAAATTTAATTTATTGATATATTAAAGTGGTGGGATAGGCGCAGTTTTGTTGTTATAATTCACATCTGTACTAAATTGTTTTAAAGTTGCTAGCGAAGTGAAAAACGTACCAAAATGCGTATAAAAATTACATGCAATATTTAAAGCTTTAATGCTAGCAATGGTTTGGTGGCAATGTTCGAGTCTCTCCGTTGTACCATTTAGTGATATGAGATTTAAAATGTATCTGTTAAAAAGCGTTAAGTTTTCAAAAGGTAATTAAAACGTAATAAATGTAATACATCATGTATTGTTTTCAGGAACATTAATTCGCTCTTCAGATAAGATAACCGTATTAAAAATAACCGTATTTAGAGATAAAAAAAGATTCTAAAAGTATTCAATTTGAGGCCTAGCAAGTGCTAGAAAATTACTTCCCCATATTACTATTTATTCTAGTCGGCTTGGCAGTCGGCATCGGGCCGTTGATTTTAGGTAAATTGGTTTCACCCCATAAACCAGATTCAGAAAAAAATTCCCCCTATGAATGCGGTTTTGAAGCGTTTGAAGATGCGCGTATGAAGTTTGACGTTCGCTATTACCTCGTTGCTATTCTATTTATATTATTTGATTTGGAAATTGCGTTTCTATTCCCGTGGGCAATTGTGTTGCAGGAAATTGGTCTGTTTGGTTTTATTGCCATGATGATATTTTTGGGAGTATTAGTCATTGGGTTTATTTACGAATGGATGAAAGGCGCTTTAGAGTGGGATTAATTCAATGAGTTTAGAAGGCGTATTAGAAAAAGGGTTTGTCACTACCACGCTAGATACGGTGATTAATTACACGCGTACAGGTTCACTTTGGCCAATGACATTTGGTTTAGCTTGCTGTGCGGTAGAGATGATGCACGCAGGTGCCGCTCGTTACGATTTAGACCGTTTTGGAATTGTGTTTCGCCCAAGTCCGCGTCAATCCGATGTGATGATTGTGGCGGGTACGCTAGTGAATAAAATGGCGCCAGCACTTCGCAAAGTTTACGACCAAATGGCTGAGCCTCGCTGGGTAATCTCAATGGGCTCATGTGCGAATGGCGGCGGATATTACCATTACTCTTATGCAGTGGTTCGTGGCTGCGACCGTATTGTGCCAGTGGATGTTTATGTGCCTGGTTGCCCGCCAACCGCAGAAGCATTGTTGTATGGCATTATTCAGCTGCAAAATAAAATCAAACGTACCAACACCATTGCTAGATAAGAACCACATTATTTATGTCGCTTAAATTAGATCAATTATCTACAAATTTGCAAGCTTTGCTTGGTGAAAAAATTACCAAACAGCAGTTAGTGCTAGATGAAATTACTATTGAATGTAAGGCCGCAGATTATTTATATGTTTGCCAAGTGCTGCGTGACAATGCAAGTTTTAAATTTGAGCAGTTGATTGATTTGTGCGGTGTAGACTATCAAGAATATGGCGATAACGATTTTGACGGCTTAAACCACTTTGGGCCACTGCGTTACGCAGTAGTCTGTCACTTTTTATCAGTGACATTAAACCAACGTTTACGTTTACGCGTATTTGCAGAAGACGAAATTTTCCCTATTTTGCCAACCTTGGTAAACGTTTGGCCAGTTGCTAACTGGTTTGAGCGTGAGGCGTTTGATTTGTTCGGCATTATGTTTGAAAATCACCCTGATTTACGTCGCTTGCTCACCGATTATGGTTTTGTTGGTCATCCATTCCGCAAAGATTTTCCAATGATTGGTCATGTAGAAATGCGTTACGACCCAGAGCAGCAGCGTGTGGTGTATCAGCCAGTGTCGATTGAGGCGCGTAATAATGTGCCACGTATAATCCGTAAAGATGGAGCGCACCATGGCTGAAATTAGAAATTACACCATGAATTTTGGTCCACAGCACCCTGCGGCGCATGGGGTTCTACGTTTGGTTTTGGAGTTAGACGGCGAAGTGATTCAACGCGCAGACCCGCATATAGGTTTACTGCACCGTGCGACTGAAAAGCTTGCCGAAAATCGTACTTATTTGCAATCAGTTCCTTATATGGACAGATTAGATTACGTGTCTATGATGGCAAATGAGCATGCGTATGTGATGTGTATTGAAAAAATGATGGGCATTGAAGTGCCGGTTCGTGCCCAATATATTCGTGTCATGTTTGATGAAATTACCCGCGTATTAAATCATTTGTTATGGTTAGGCGCGCATGCGCTTGACGTTGGCGCGATGACTGTTTTTTTATATGCATTCCGTGAACGTGAAGATTTGTTTGATTGCTATGAGGCTGTTTCTGGTGCGCGTATGCATGCTGCATATTACCGTCCAGGTGGAGTGTATCGAGATTTACCTTTGCACATGCCGCAATATGAAGTTTCAAAATTGCGTAGTGCTAAAACAGTTAAAGGTCAAAATGAAAACCGCCAAGGTTCTTTATTAGACTTCATTGAAGACTTCACCAATCGTTTTCCAACCTACGTGGATGAGTACGAAACTTTATTGACAGATAATCGCATTTGGAAACAACGTACTGTAGGTGTAGGCGTGGTCACACCAGAGCGCGCACTCGCACTTGGTATGACAGGCCCAATGTTGCGTGGCTCAGGTATTGCTTGGGATTTACGTAAAACGCAGCCTTACGAAGTCTACGATAAGTTGGATTTTGATATTCCGGTTGGTGTAAATGGCGACTGTTACGACCGTTATTTGGTGCGTATGGAAGAGTTTAGACAATCAAACAATATCATTAAGCAATGTGTGAACTGGTTGCGTAAAAACCCAGGGCCCGTGATTACAACGGATAACAAGGTTGCGCCGCCAAATCGCGAAGGCATGAAAGAAAATATGGAGGACTTAATCCACCATTTTAAATTATTTACAGAAGGTTTTCATGTGCCAGCTGGAGAAGCTTATGCGGCAGTGGAGCATCCCAAAGGCGAGTTTGGCATCTATATGGTGTCAGATGGGGCAAATAAGCCGTATCGTCTAAAAATTCGTGCGCCAGGTTTTCCACATTTAGCTGCTTTAGATGAAATGACGCGTGGCCACATGATTGCTGATTTGGTAGCGATTATTGGTACGCAAGATATTGTATTTGGTGAAATTGACCGTTAAGAAATTTTGCGGTTTATTGACCATTTTTTTAAAATGTAAAAAAGTGCCTGTGAAAACATGTTAAGTCCTGAAGCAACAGCAAAAATTGAGTATGAACTCACTAAGTATCCTGCCGATCAGCGTCAAGCTGCGGTGATGAGTGCGCTACGCATTGTGCAAACAGAGCGTGGCTGGTTGTCAAGAGAGAGTATTACTGAAGTCGCGCTGTATTTACGCATGCCAGAAATCGCTGTGCTAGAAGTGGCCAGTTTTTACAATATGTATGATTTAGCGCCTGTAGGGAAACACAAAATTGCAATTTGTACGAATATTTCTTGCATGTTGCGCGATAGTGACGTGATTGTTGGTCACCTAAAGGCTAAGCTTGGTGTCGGTTTTAATGAGGTTACGCCAGATGGTAAGTTTTCTCTAAAAGAAGGCGAGTGCATGGGCGCTTGTGGTGGTGCGCCATTACTGATTGTTAACAATCACACAATGCATGAATTTTTAACCCCTGAAAAAGTAGATGCAATTTTAGAGGAGCTTGAATAATGGTCGCCTTAAACACTAGTGCTAAGCCAGTAATGACCGATTTGTCAGGTCAAACTTTAATGGCGCTTCGCACGCTTACTGAAAAAAATCCAGCCTCTTTAGAAGCGTATATCAAGCTTGGCGGTTATTCGTCTTTAAAACGCATCGTGACTGAAAAAACTAAAGCTACTGATATTATCACGGCAGTAAAAACATCTGGGTTACGTGGCCGTGGTGGGGCGGGCTTTCCAACAGGTCTTAAATGGAGCTTTATGCCGCGTTATTTTGATGGTGTAAAGTATTTAGTTTGTAATTCCGATGAAGGCGAACCAGGCACATTTAAAGACCGCGATATTTTACGTTATAACCCGCACCAGTTAATTGAGGGTATGGCAATTGCTGCATACACATTAGGCGCGCGAGTTGGCTATAACTACATCCACGGTGAAATTTGGCAAGATTATGATATTTTTGAAGCTGCTTTGCACGAAGCAGGGACGGCTGGATACTTAGGCGAAAAGCTATTTGGTACTAATTTTAGCTTTGATTTATACGCTGTGCATGGCTACGGTGCTTATATTTGTGGTGAAGAAACTGCACTTATAGAATCGATAGAAGGTAAAAAAGGTCAGCCACGCTTTAAGCCCCCGTTCCCTGCGAGTTATGGCGTATTCGGCAAGCCAACCAATGTGAACAACACTGAAAGCTACGCAAGTATTCCGTGGATTTTACAACATGGGGGTGATGCTTTTGCAGCGTTAGGCGTCCCAAATTCTGGAGGTACAAAACTCTTTTCAGTATCAGGGCATGTAGAAAAGCCAGGCAATTATGAAGTGAAAATGGGTATGCCGTTTGTCGAGTTGCTTGAAATGTCAGGTGGCGTTTGGAAAGATCGCAAACTAAAAGCGGTTATTCCTGGCGGACCGTCTACCGCAGTTATGCCAGCAGAGGCGATTTTAAAAGCGACGATGGATTATGATGGTTTGAGCAAGGCTGGTTCTAGTTTAGGCGCTGGCTCAATGATTGTCATGGACGAGACAACTTGCATGGTAAAAACCTTGCAACGCTTATCTTATTTTTTCTATGAAGAAAGCTGCGGTCAGTGCACGCCATGTCGTGAAGGTACAGGCTGGGTTTATCGTGTGATTACGCGCATTGTTAATGGTCAAGGTAAAATGGAAGACTTAGATTTGCTTAATTCTGTAAGTAATAATATTGCTGGACGTACTATTTGTGCATTGGGTGAAGCTGCTGCAACGCCAGTATTAAGTTTTATTAAATATTTTAGGCCAGAGTTTGAATATTACATTCAACACGGCAAAAGCATGGTAGAAGGTAAGTAACGATGCTACAAATTGAAATAGATGGTAAACCAGTTGAGGTTGAACATGGCAGCACGATTATTGATGCGGCCGACAAGATAGGCGTACCTATTCCGCGCTTTTGTTACCACAAAAAACTATCTGTCGCTGCAAACTGTCGCATGTGTTTAGTGCAGGTGGAAAAATTTAATAAACCATTACCAGCTTGCGCAACTCCAGTAGCTGATGGCATGAAGATATTTACTCGCTCTAAAGCTGCGGTTGAAGCGCAGCAAAGTGTGATGGAGTTTTTATTGATTAACCACCCTTTAGATTGCCCGATCTGCGATCAAGGTGGTGAGTGTGATTTGCAAGATATTGCAGTGGCTTATGGTACAAGCGGTTCTCGTTACACTGAAGAAAAGCGTGTAGTTTTCAATAAAAATATCGGGCCACTGATTAGCACTGATATGACGCGCTGTATTCAGTGCACGCGCTGTGTCCGCTTTCTAAAAGAAGTGGGCGGCATAATGGAGCTTGGTATGGTGGGTCGTGGTGAGCATGCGGAAATCACTGCCTATGTTGACAAAAGCGTGAACTCGGAACTATCAGGCAATATTATTGATTTGTGTCCTGTTGGAGCACTCACTAGCAAGCCGTATCGATATACTGCTCGAAGTTGGGAGCTAGTACGTCGCCCAGGTATAGCGCCTCATGATGGTTTAGGCTCGCATATTGAAGTGCATGTAAAAGACAATAAAGTAATGCGAGTCTTACCGCGTGAAAAAGAAAGTATTAACGAATGCTGGCTATCAGATCGTGATCGTTTTTCATACGAAGGTTTAAATAGCCCAGACCGTTTAAAAGTGCCAATGATTAAGCATAATGGTGCATGGATAGAAACTGACTGGAAAACTGCACTCGAATTTGCAGCAGGTCAAATTAAAGACATTACAAACCAGCATGGTAGCGATGCGCTCGGCGTGCTGGTTTCACCGAATAGCACTATGGAAGAAGGATATTTAGTTAAGCAATTAGCAAATGGCCTAGGTTGTGGCAACATAGATTACCGTTTGCGCCAAACTGATTTTAGGTTAGACGGAAAGCGTGTTGGCACGCCTTGGATGGGTTGTAATATTAATGAAATTGAAGAGCTGGACCGTATATTAGTCATTGGCTCAAACTTACGCAACGAGCATCCCTTATTAGCACAACGTTTCCGTAAAGCTGTGGCAAATGGCGCACAACTTTCAATTGTTAGCCCGCTTGATAATGATCCTCTGATGGATATTGCCCACAAAGTGATTGTGCGCCCAAATGACATGGTGAACGTTTTAGGTCAGATTTTAAAAGCTATGTCTAGTTTGCAACGATTATCACTATGTTTACCACCATCACTTAATCAATTACTTGAAGAAATTAAAGTTAGACCAAATACGCAAGCAATCGCTGAAAGCTTAGCTGGGCTTGGAAAGCTGGTAGATTTGGTTGCACCAAAAGTGGGTATATTTTTAGGCAACATGGCATTAAGTGACCCACGATTTACTGAAATGTACAGCATGGCTGAAGCGATAGGTGGTATTTCTGGCGCAAAAGGCGGCATTCTTCCAGCAGCAGCTAACAGTACGGGCATGCATTTTATGGGCGTTATGCCTAATGGTACTGGCATGCATTCACGTGCAATGCTTGAAGTGCCACGTAAAGCTTATTTAATCGTGAATATTGAGCCTGAGTTAGATTGCCAGCATGCTGCACTTGCAAGCGCAGCAATGTCGCAAGCAGAATGTGTTGTTGCACTAACAGCGTTTAAATCGCAAGCGCTTGAAAACGCAGATGTATTGTTGCCAATTGCGCCGTTTTCTGAAACATCAGGTACTTTTATGAGTATGGAAGGCCGCGTACAAAGTTTTACTGCGGCAAATAAACCACTTGGTGAGTGTCGTCCAGGCTGGAAAGTTTTACGTGTACTAGCGAATACTTTAGGCTTAAGTGGTTTCGACTTTGACACTATCGAACAAGTGAAAAATGCAATTTTTAACGATGAAAAACCATCAACAGTGGTTTGGCGTAGTTTAAATAATAACTTGAAAGAGCTGGTCGAAATTCAAGTAAATATTAAGAAAGTCGGATTACAGCGCATCGGAGAAGTGCCGCAATATGAATCCGACCCCATTGTTCGTCGTTCGCCACCATTACAAAAAACTAAATACAATATTAAGCCTATGGCACGCATGTGTGCTGCCCAGCTGGCAGCATTAAATTTAGCTGAAGGCGAAAATGTTTTGGTAAAACAAGATAAAGGCAACGCTATATTGCAAGTGCGCTTGGACAACCATGTTGCAATGGGATGTGTTCGCGTAGCCGCGGCACACGAAGATACTGTAGGTTTGGGTGATTTAATGGGCGACATTAGCTTAGAGAAAATACCTGAGGGACAGTTTAAAGCATACGAAACTATGATTATGGAAGCCCGTGCATAATGGACTGGCTTGCTAATTTTCTTTCTGATTTCTTTGGTAGTTATTGGCCGGCAGTAGAAGTTACTGCTTGGACGCTGATCAAGATTGTGGGCATTGTTGTACCGTTGATGGTCGCGGTGGCTTATCTAACATTGGCTGAGCGTAAAGTGATTGGCTATATGCAGGTGCGTATTGGACCAAACCGTGTAGGTTATTTTGGTTTGCTGCAACCAATTGCAGATGGCGTTAAGTTGCTTTTTAAAGAAATCATTTTACCTACCGCGTCTAATAAGGTCTTATTTTTACTCGGTCCAGTATTAGCGATTGCACCTGCGTTTGCTGCTTGGGCTGTTATTCCATTTGATTTAAATATGGTATTGGCTGATATCGATGCAGGTTTGTTGTACATTTTAGCAATGACCTCTGTTGCAGTATACGGTGTGATTATTGCGGGTTGGGCGTCTAACTCAAAATACGCTTTTTTAGGGTCTATGCGTTCTGCAGCGCAAATCGTTTCTTATGAAATTGCCATGGGTTTCGCGCTGGTTGGTGTGTTGATGTGCGCGAATTCACTTAATCTTGGTAAAATCGTGTTGGGCCAAGCTGGTGGTTTTTGGCATTGGTATTTCATTCCACTTTTTCCACTATTTATTGTGTATTTTATTAGCGCTGTGGCCGAAACAAACCGCGCACCATTTGACGTGGCCGAGGGCGAGTCAGAAATTGTGGCAGGCTTTCACGTAGAATATTCAGGTATTACCTTTGCGATATTCTTTTTAGCTGAGTATGCGAACATGATTTTAGTGTCGATGCTTGCGGTTTTAATGTTTATGGGCGGTTGGTTATCGCCTGTTCCATTTATTCCAGATAGTTTTTTATGGCTACTAGCTAAAGTTGGCTTTTTATTGTTCTTATTTTTATGGTTTAGGGCAACATTCCCAAGATACAGATACGACCAAATTATGCGTTTAGGCTGGAAAGTATTTATTCCAATTACGATTGTGTGGATTGTATTTGTGGGCGCAATGATGCAAACGCAGTTGAATTATTTGTTTCATTAATAATTTTTAACTACAAGTTAAAATGTGTCTGTAAAAAGTGGTTAAGTTTTTTGCGCTAAAAACGCCAAACAGTTAAGTTTTTTTACTGGTATAAGAATTTATGATTGCTAAAATTAAATCAATACTCTCTAGCTTAATGCTAGTTGAGCTTTTAAAAGGAATGGCACTTACAGGCCGCTACTTTTTTGCGCCTAAAATTACGGTGCAATACCCTGAAGAAAATACGCCGCAATCTAATCGCTTTCGTGGCTTGCATGCGCTAAGACGCTATCCAAATGGTGAAGAGCGTTGTATTGCTTGCAAATTATGTGAGGCAGTATGCCCTGCGCTCGCCATTACCATTGAGTCTGAGCAACGTGAAGACAATACGCGCCGCACCACACGATATGACATTGACCTAACGAAATGTATTTTTTGTGGTATGTGCGAAGAATCATGTCCAGTCGATTCTATCGTAGAAACCCGTATTTTTGATTATCATGGTGAGCAACGCGGTGACTTGCTGTATACCAAAGAAATGTTGTTAGCTGTTGGCGACAAATATGAAAAACAAATCGCTGCCGACCGCGCAGCCGATAAAGAATTTAGATAGAAACCATTAGATATTAACCATGACATTCTTCGGCTTACATTTTCAAGATATTGTTTTTTATACTTTAGCAGCGGTGCTGCTATTTGCTGCGTTGCGTGTCATTACAACGCGTAACCCTGTATATGCAGCGTTGTATTTGGTACTCGCATTTTTTACCGCAGCAGGTGTTTGGTTGCTTTTAGAAGCAGAATTTTTAGCAATTGTTCTGGTGTTGGTTTATGTCGGTGCGGTCATGGTGCTATTTTTATTTGTTGTGATGATGCTAGATATTAACTTAGACAAGTTACGCGAAGGCTTTTGGAGTGCGCTCCCAGTTGCGCTGCCTGTCGGCGGCTTAATGGCGGTAGAAATGGTCATGATAGTTGGCACTAAATATTTTGGTGCTGACAAAGTTGCCGCGCCGCCAGCGCATCCTGCCGACTACAGCAACACAGCAGAATTAGGCCGCGTACTTTATACAGATTATTTATTAGTATTTGAATTGGCTTCAATTGTCCTGTTAGTTGCAATGATTGCCGCAATTGCACTTACGCTGCGTGAGCGCAGAGAGAGTAAATCAATGAATCCGTCTGAGCAAGTGCTAGCGAGAAAAGCAGATCGTATACGTATTATTAAAATGGAGTCGGTGGTAGAAGCGCCTTCCATACCAGAATCTTCTAAGCAAAAAGTTGATGCTAAGGATGTTAAATAATGGTTGGTTTATCGCACTACCTCATCCTAGGCGCACTACTTTTTGCCATTAGTGTGATTGGCATTTTCTTAAATCGCAAAAACGTGATTATTATTTTGATGGCCATTGAGCTTATGTTGCTTGCTGTAAATCTAAACTTTATTGCTTTTTCACATTATCTGAATGACATTACAGGTCAAGTATTTGTTTTTTTTATTTTAACGGTAGCCGCTGCAGAGTCGGCAATTGGCCTGGCTATTTTAGTGGTGTTGTTCCGTAATATACACACCATTAACGTTGACGATTTAGATAGTTTGAAAGGCTAGCAACGCGTATGACCATGCAACAAATTTACTTGGCTATTGTGCTTCTGCCCTTATTAGCTGCCACTATTATTGGTTTATTCGGTAAACAGCTACCACGTGCAGCTGCACATATTGTGACTATTTTAGGAGTAGGTGCTTCACTAGCTTTTTCACTATATGTGTTAAAAGATGCGCTTACTGGCTACGTATTTAATGGCACGGTTTACACGTGGTTGCAATCGGGCAACATCACGTTTGAGATTGGTTTTTTAATTGACCGCCTATCGGCAATGATGATGGTAGTCGTGACTTTTGTCTCACTTACGGTGCATATTTACACAATAGGATACATGCGCGAAGACAAAGGTTACGCTCGCTTTTTTAGCTATATTTCATTATTCACTTTTGCAATGCTAATGCTTGTAATGAGCAATAACTTTATGCAATTGTTCTTTGGCTGGGAGGCCGTAGGTTTAGTATCCTATTTATTAATCGGTTTTTGGTACACCAGACCCACTGCAATATATGCGAACCTAAAAGCGTTTTTAGTGAATCGTGTAGGCGACTTTGGATTTTTACTCGGCATTGGTTTAGTATTATTTCACTTCGGTAGTTTAGATTACGCCGCGGTATTTTCTGTAGCACCCCAAATGGCAGACGAAAAAATTACTCTCATCGGTAACGCTCAATGGTCACTCATGACTGTAACCTGTATTTTATTATTTATAGGTGCAATGGGTAAATCTGCGCAGGTACCACTTCATGTTTGGTTGCCAGACTCTATGGAGGGGCCAACACCAATTTCTGCACTAATCCACGCGGCAACCATGGTTACAGCTGGTATTTTTATGGTGGCACGTATGTCGCCATTGTTTGAGTTGTCATCTACTGCATTATCTTTTGTGATGATTATCGGCGCAATTACTGCACTGTTTATGGGCTTTTTAGGCATTATTCAAAACGATATTAAACGGGTGGTAGCTTACTCAACATTGTCTCAATTAGGCTATATGACCGTTGCGCTGGGTGCGTCAGCCTATTCTGTTGCAATATTCCATTTAATGACACATGCGTTCTTTAAAGCGTTATTATTTTTAGGTGCTGGCGCTGTCATTATGGGTATGCATCATGACCAAGATATTCGTAATATGGGTAACTTAAAAAAATATATGCCTGTGACTTGGATTACTTCTTTAATCGGCTCACTAGCACTGATTGGCACACCGTTTTTATCAGGCTTTTATTCTAAAGATAGTATTATTGAAGCCGCGAAGTTTTCCACCATTACAGGTAGTAGTTTTGCCTATTTTGCGGTATTAGTTGGCGTATTTGTCACAGCGTTCTATAGCTTCCGCATGTACTTCTTAGTGTTTCACGGTGCTGAGAAATGGCGCAAAACAGAGTCGCATGGACATGACAATCAACACCCAGAAACAGCCGACCATGACGCACAGAGTCATGACGAACACCATCATGGCTTAAGCCCAACAGATGATCCACATGAGCCAGGTTGGGTGATTAAATTACCCCTTATTTTACTGGCAATTCCATCAGTGTTTATTGGCTATATCGCAATTGAGCCTATGTTGTTTGGTAACTTTTTCAAAGGTGTGATTTTTGTAGATTCTGCTGCACATCCTGCGATGTATGAACTCTCGCATCACTGGCATCATATACTTCATTCCGCAGCTGGCATGGCGTTGCATGGCTTAATGACGCTACCGTTTTTTCTCGCGGCTTCTGGTGTGGCAACTGCATGGTTCTTTTATATGAAGCGCCCTGATATTCCTGCGAAAATTCAAGCTAAGTTCTCAGTTATCAATAATATTCTTGAAAACAAATACTATTTTGACAGCTTTAACGATAAGGTTTTTGCCGCAGGCTCTCGCTTTTTGGGTAACAAACTTTGGCAAGTTGGTGATGTGAAAATTATTGATGGTGGCATGGTCAACGGCACAGCACTTTTAATTGGCAAGCTTTCTGGTGTGGTGCGTAAATTACAAACTGGGCTTATTTATCATTACGCATTTGCCATGATTATTGGTGTGTTTTTAATG
>JBDNJL010000115.1:0-3616 GCA_041687795.1 Methylotenera sp.
AAATGCATGACAGTTTCAAATAGATGGCGATAGATTGCATCGTTAGCGGTGGTAATGCAACCCATCATCACATCGCTACCGCCAGACTGATACTTAGTTAGCGCTTGTATCGCAATGTCTGCGCCCAACTCAAATACAGGAAGCGCTAAACCTGCAGGCCAAGTGGCATCGATACCTACCAATACATTATTTGCATGCGCGAGTATGGCAATGGCTGGCAAGTCCGCTACTTCCATAGTGACAGAACCTGGCGTTTCAACCCAAATGAGTTTTGTATTTTTTGAGAAGTGTATGCTTTCTAGTTGCAAAGGGTCGTACAAACTATAGCTCATGCCAAATTGACGTTGCAGCATTTTTGTAAATTCAAGCGCTGGACCGTACACATTATTTGGCAATAGTATTTCATCGCCAGACTTTAACAGCGCTAACATTGTGCAGCTAATTGCCGACAAGCCTGATGGCACTAAAATTGCGTGGTCAACGCCATCAATCTTAGCAAGTTGTTGTTCTAATCTGCGTGTGGTTGGTGTGCCTAAAAGGCCGTAGGTATACTGGTTTTTATCATACCAATCGCGGTTGCGTAACTTTTCTACAGAATCAAACACCACAGTGGAGGCCCGCGCTACATTATCCGCAAGGCTATTAAACTTATACTGCGTAAAGTTTGGTTGCGCGAGCTCAGTGGTAAGTTTAATTTTTCGTTTTGACATCATTAAAGTTTGTTTATTAGTTGATTGATATTACTGCGATAGATTTTGCAATATCAGCACTTAAACGACTTAAGTTTTGATTATGCGCCATTATTAAAGCATCATAATTACTTGGACTAGCGTTTGAAATTGCTTGCATGGCCGCTAAAGTATTGCTAGTCTGAAAATTATCTAAAGTTCTGCGAACTGTCCAATATGCTCGCATTTGCACATTCTCACTAGGCTTAGATTCGAAATTTTGCACTTGAATTGTCACGATATAATCTGACTTATTGGCCGCTAGCGGATAAGTTGTAATTTTATTTGTACCCAACAACACACTTAAATGTTCTGCAACAACGCGTGAAATTTCGTTTTTTAGCGGCTGTGCCCAGCGCTGCTGCTCTAATATTTCCACTTGATTTTGCGTGGTACGAATCACTAGCTGCGGTTTGTCTACTGTTTCATCCATCACTACTGAAGCAATGTGAATAGTTAGATTTGACGTATTTTTATTTAAATTTTCATCAATTGTCTCGTTGCTGATTTGGCTATTTAAGGTGTAAAAATTTGCTTTGGGGTTTGTGCCAGCAAAGCTAGCCATTGCTAAGGCACTGATAGCTAAAGCAGATAACCTAAAAAGTATACTGAGTGATACTTTATTTAACATTAAATATTGATTAAACATTATTTTTTATCCTCAGTTGTGCGGTCGCTTGCTTTGCCACGTATCAATGATTCTGGGTGGCGTTATAAATAATCCACTAATGCTCTGGTGGATTGCGCCGCGCGGGTCATTTCTCGCATTGCTTCGTGCGCTTCTTGTTGAATTTGTCCATCAGCACCCACTGTTTGTTCAATCGATTTTAGGGTTTTTTGTGCATCTGTAATCGCAGTTTTTGCTTCTTGTAGTGTTGAGCGCAAGTCTGCTAGAGTAACCTTAATTTCAGGCGCAACTTTTTCATCTATTTGTACAATTAAACGATTTGCATTATTTAGTGTTTGATTTCAATTCTTGCCCAGCAAGCTTTCAATTTCAATATTTTAAAATTCACTATGTGTGTTAGCGAACAAATGAATGTTAGTAACTAGCTATAATTTAATTCTGAATACTTACTATAGATTTTAGTTATTCTGAACATGCCTCAGCATTAATAAATATTATTTTGTTTATTTTATTTAAATTGCATTACTAATAAAATTGCATTTTTAAAAAGTGGATTTCATCCACTGCGTGGACTTTAGCGCCATTGAATTTTCGTAAAATTATAGTTTGATCAGTTTAATATAAAATCTCATTTTAGATTTTCTAATGGAATAAGTTAAATATTTATTACTATTTTATAAATTATTAATTACTTGTTTTTTTGTTTAATTAATCTCATTCTAAATTTAATAAATCTTAAAGATAACTTATGAAAAAAGGTACTGAAACCAAAACTCTACCAGCTCAACATCAAGAGATTAAACCAGGATTAGAAAGTAAAATGAATCCTCAACCTGAGTATATCAAGAAAGATTATTGTTCAAGTAATAAGTTGAAAAATAAGGTGGCCCTCATCACTGGTGGAGACAGTGGTATCGGTAGAGCAATCGCAATTGCTTATGCAATGGAGGGTGCGGATTTAGCTATACAATACTTAGATGAGCATGTCGATGCAAAAAAGACCAAAAAATTAGTAGAAGATATTGGTAGAGAATGCATCTTAATTTCTGGTAATTTACGTGACAATTCATTTTGTAAAACAATAGTAAAAAAAACAATGAAGCATTTCGGAAAAATTGACATACTAGTAAACAATGCCGCCGAGCATTACTCACATAATGATTTTATGGATATTAAATCATCAGAGCTTCTAGAAACATTTCAGGTGAACGTATTATCTTTATTTGAAATAATTAAGACGGCTTTACCACATCTTAAAAAAGGCAGTAGCATAATTAACACTGCTTCTGTTACTGCATACCGGGGGAGCGACCACCTTGTAGATTACTCTGCAACTAAAGGTGCAGTGGTTTCATTAACTAGATCTTTATCAAAACAACTTATAAAAAAAGGGATTTATGTTAATGCTGTAGCACCCGGTCCTATTTGGACACCACTTATAGCATCATCTTTTACTTCAAAAGAAATAAAGAGGTTCGGTATTAAAACGCCGATGCGAAGAGCAGGCCAACCGAGTGAAGTAGCTCCATGCTATGTATTTTTGGCTTCAGATGATTCTTCCTATATGAGTGGTCAAGTTTTGCACCCTAACGGTGGTGAGATAATTAATACTTAATGAATACTAAATGAAAGGCGTCTGACAATAATAAAATTTTAACAAAAAAACCTAATTCTAAATCTTTTATTCAAAAATCATTCGACAAGCTTGTAATACCTTGGATCTAAAATAGTTAGAGCTTAATTTTTATGAGATTTTATAAATCTTCATAAAAATGCCAATTTGATTTATTTTTAGCAAATATTATCCAAACTGTATTAACGAAAAATAATTTACAGTATTTCTAAAGCCAAGATTCATCAAAATTAGGACGCCGTTTTAAGCTTAGGTTACACTCTAAGCAGCCCGAACTAATAACCGACATCTTTAATTTAAATTTTAAGGAAGTAATATAAAAAAATAGCTGCAATATTATTATATGTCTTAACATCTAATGCATTTGCAGCTGTTGTTGTTCCTTAGCGCCTTGGCGCAATCAACTAGTCAATCAACTTTCCGGAGGGCAGCAGCGTGTAGCTTTGGCACGAGCACTTGCGATGAATCCCTTGCTTCTGCTAGCCGATGGTAATCCCCCCATATAAAAGTAGCATTTAGAAGTAGAATTTTCTTAATTAGATTTAAAGGAATTTTTACATGAAGCTATCAAGATTTACCGAGAGTCAGATCATCAACATATTGAAACAGGCAGAAGCAGGTTCGCCA
>JBDNJL010000116.1:0-4429 GCA_041687795.1 Methylotenera sp.
ACGGCCATCTGATTGTGCGCCTTTGTAGGCCAAAAACAGCGCGCCTGTTTTAACCTTACGGCTATCAGCTGTAATCGCATTCACACGCTGATTTAACTTAGAAAGTATGGTCATATACTCTCCTTCATGTCTTCAGCGTCAGCAGGTATCACAATATTATTATTTGGCGCATCTTGTGGCACAGCGAGCATCCTTAGTGCATCAGTCATCACCACACTAAACACTGGCGCAGCTACCGCACCGCCGTAATATTGCCCCGTTGTAGGTTCATCTATCATTACCGCCATTATTAAGCGCGGGTTTGATGCCGGTGCCATACCCACAAATGAACCAACGTATTTATCTGCTTCGTAACCATGTGTACCAAGCTTATGTGTGGTACCAGTTTTACCTGCTACGCGATAGCCCAATATCTGTGCTTTTAACGCTGTACCACCTGGCAGAACCACTAGCTCTAGCATGTCTTTAATTTGGTGTGCGGTATTCGCGCTAAACACTTGCGTGCCTAATGGCACATCTTTTAGCTTTAAAAGCGACACCGGTTTTAATTCGCCATCATTTGCAAACACGGTATAAGCACGCGCTAGCTGCAACAAAGTTAGGCTAATACCATGTCCATATGACATCGTAGCCTGTTCAATAGGGCGCCAAGTTTTATAATCGCGCAATTTACCAGACGCTTCTCCAGGAAAGCCAATATGCGTTTTTGTACCAAAACCCATTTGGTTAAATACGCTCCATAAATATTGGCGATCTAAAGAAAGCGCTATTTTTGCTGAACCTACATTAGAAGATTTTTGTATTACCTCTGACACGGTTAGCACGCCATGTGGATGCGCATCGTGTATCGTTGCATGACCAATACTCATATAGCCTGGCGCGGTTTGAATTTTAGTTTCTGGCAGATATTGGCCTGACCCCAAACCTGCCGCCGCTGTGACAGGTTTTAGCGTTGAACCCGGCTCAAACATATCAGTAATGGCACGATTGCGGGATTTACCTTGAATATTGACAGGATTATTTGGGTTATAAGTTGGTACATTTACCATTGCCAATACTTCGCCAGTTTTTGCATCTAATACAATCGCCGCACCCGCTTTAGCCTTGTATAAATTAACTGCTTTTAACAGCTCTCTGTAAGCTAAATACTGAATTCTACGGTCTATTGAAAGCACTACATCATGACCATCTTGCGGGACTTTTACCGCCTCTAAATCTTCAACAATATGCCCAGCACGGTCTTTAATCACCCGGCGACTACCTGCTTTACCAGATAGCGTGTCGTTCATGATAAGCTCAAAACCTTCCTGCCCATTATCATCAATGCCAGTAAACCCAACCAAATGCGCAGTTACTTCGCCCGCTGGGTATTGACGCTTGTAACCACGCTCTAAGTAAACACCAGTAACGCCAAGCTTCATTACATTTGCAGCCAATTCAGGCGATACGCGGCGCTTTAAATACACAAATTCGCGCGCGCTATTCGCTAGTTTTTTATTAATTTCCTCTGATTTAATATTGAGTATTTCTGCAATTTGTTTTGTTTGTTTTGCGTTAATTTTTACGTCCGACGGATTCGCCCAAACAGATTCCACTGGGGCACTATCTGCCAATAATTCACCGTATCTATCTGTAATTTTGCCGCGATGTGCAGATAATGTAATGGCACGGCTATAACGTGCATCACCTTTTTCTTGCAAAAAGCTTTTATTCAAACCCTGCAAATACACCCCGCGACCCATTAACACCGCAAAGCCTGTTAGCACCAATACCAACAATAAGCGACGGCGCCACTCAGGCAATTTCACCATGCTTTTGCTTTGCAGTGACTTTTGCATAGCAGAATGAATCGCCATTACGGGCTCACCTCTACCGTTGTTTTTTCAGTTTCTAAAATTATGGCTGGAACAGCCTGTTGCTCTAACTGTTGCGGCGAAACCACTTGTATTCTTTGTTGTGTTGGCACTTCCATTTGTAGGGTTTGTGTGGCAATTGACTCGACACGCGAATGCATTGCCCATGTGCTTTGCTCTAATTGCAGCTGTCCATATTCTTGATTATATTGTTTTGCTGATTCACCAAGTTGCTCTAACTCTATGTAGAGCTTTCTCCATTGATGATGCGAATTCACTAAACCTAAGCCTGAAAAAATCAGCGCAAAAAATAAAATAAGATTTAAGCGTGTCATGCGACCAGCGTTCTTTCTGCTACACGCAACACTGCACTGCGTGAACGCACGTTATGCTTCACCTCTTCTATGCTTGGCTTAACCGCTCTACCTATACTTATCAATTTAGGTTGTGGCAAATCTGCCGCGCGCACTGGAAAATTAGCAGGCAAGTTATCCGTATTTTCTTGGTGACGAATAAATTGCTTTACCATGCGATCTTCTAGCGAGTGAAAACTAATCACCGCCAAACGACCTTTAGGTGCTAACAATGCCAAGCACTGCGGCATGGTTAGCGAAAGCTCCTCAAGCTCCTTATTGACGAAAATCCGTAAAGCTTGAAATGTGCGCGTTGCGGGGTTCTGGCCAGGCTCAAACCGCGTGATTGCACCTGCCACGACCGAGGTAAGTTGCCCAGTAGTGGTGATGGCGCGCCCGTCATTGCGCTCCGTAATAATCGCCCTTGCAATCTGCTTAGCAAACCGTTCTTCACCATAATTTTTTATAACCTCCGCTAAATTTTGCTCCGTAACAGTTGCTAGATATTCCGCCGCTGTTTGGCCACAACTTTGATCCATGCGCATATCGAGTGGCGCATCAAACCTAAAACTAAAACCACGGCTTGGCTCATCAATTTGCGGTGATGAAATACCTAAATCGAGTAGAATGCCGTCCACTTTTAAAACATCCAAACTAGCTAAAGCCTTTTGCATCCCTGCAAAATGGCTGTGTATCATGGTGAAACGTAAATCGTTGATACTCTCGCCTGCTGCCACTGCTGCTAAATCCTTATCAAAAGCAATCAAACGACCCTGAACGCCTAATTGCCCTAGTATCTTTTTAGAATGGCCGCCACGTCCAAATGTCCCATCCACATAAGTACCGCTCGGCTTAATGGCGAGCGCATCCACAGCTTCATCAAGTAAAACTGTAATGTGCGATTGAGTATTAGGAGTGTTATTGGAAGCGTCTTGCATGGCGGCGTGAGTGACTTTAGAACTTTTATTACCTTTGGCTTTATTTTTTTTGGGTTTTTCAGTTTGAGTTTTTATTAAAAACGTTGACGATGGAGACACTGAGACCTGTTTTATTGGTTGCTTGGGCGCGCTATTCACGCCCTTAATCACAATGAAAAGCCCTCAAGTTCAGCTGGCATTTCAAAGCTATCGCTTTGCATTACTTGCGCCAATTGTGCGCGCCACGCTTCTTTGTTCCACAATTCAAAATGGCTACCTTGGCCGACTAACATCACTTCTTTATCTAAACCAGCAAATTCGCGCAACTCTGGCGACACCAAAATACGGCCTGCGCTATCTAAGTTAATATCTTCCACAAAACCAACAAGTAAGCGCTGTAATGCACTAGATTGTTTATCAAACGATGAAAGCGCCATTATTTTGGCTTGAATCGGTTCCCACGCTGGTTGCGGGTACAATAACAAGCAACGGTGCGGGTGCGCGGTGAGCACTAAATTCCCGGCGCACTCAAGCTGCATCGCTTCACGATGCTTGGTTGGCACAGCCAGCCTGCCTTTAGCATCTAAATTTAATGATGTTGCACCACGAAACATTTTAGCTCCCCACAAAAACCCACTTTTTCCCACTTAGTTGCACTATAGATAAAATAAAAGCGCAATGCAAGCGCTTTTTTTCTATTTTTTCTTTTTGAGTCAATGACTTAGCGTATTTTTGTTATAAAACAAAAAGTCATATAAATTAAGTACATAGCGTATTTTGTGAAAGTGAAATATCAGAATAATGTTTGATGTGTTTGAATTAGCTGAGTGGAATATTTTTAGGTAATTGGCAGATAAACTAGCTATACCGTATAAACACAAAAAATGTGTCTGTAAAAAACTGTTAAGTTATTTACGTTAAAAAGTTAAACCATTAAGTTTTTTTATTTATTAAAAACAAAACGTTAAGTTTTTTAATTAAAGTGTGCAATTTAAATAGTTAAACAGAGGGTTGAGGTAAAGCCCGCAAGGGGCTTCCCCAATTTGTTAAGCCAATAAATTGGCGATCAAAGTGTGAGAGTGAAGCTGGCCGATAAGCCGGGTTTTGTGTTTATCTTGCGATAAATAACAGTCATTCATCTAGGCGTATAATCACTTATACGCTTAAGCAACCTACCCGTTGGCAGCGCGAGCAACGCCTTATTTACTTTCGCAAAAATGCCAACCTATTTGGTCTTGCTGCAGATGGAGGTTACCGCGTTTCACCGTAACTTAATACGCTCGTCTCTGTGGCCCTATTCCGCGCC
>JBDNJL010000117.1:0-3244 GCA_041687795.1 Methylotenera sp.
CCAATTTTGGCTACAAAAGGTTCGAATGATCCTGAGTATCAAGCTTTACTGACGGAAATTCTAGAAGAACTTACAGCGTTCAGGTTTTCAGCTAAACAAGTAGAAGGTCTATGCGACCAAGTGCGCACATTGGTAGAAACAGTGCGCAGTCACGAACGTAAAGTGTTGGATTTCTGCGTAGATAAATCTGGCATGCCACGTTTGCACTTCATTAAATCTTTTCCAGGTAATGAGAGCAATTTAGACTGGTTAGCTGAAGAATTAAAAGTGAAGGCGCCTTATATTGAAAAATTAGCGCGCTATAACCACTCAATTGTTGATCAGCAACAACGTTTGATTGATTTGGAAGCTAAAGTAGGCATTCCAATTAAAGAGCTTAAAGAGATTAATAAACAAATGTCCACAGGCGAGGCGCGCGCCCGTCGTGCGAAGCGCGAAATGATTGAAGCTAATTTGCGTTTGGTGATTTCTATCGCTAAAAAATACACCAACCGTGGTTTGCAATTTTTAGATTTAATTCAAGAAGGTAATATCGGTCTTATGAAAGCGGTCGATAAATTTGAATACCGTCGTGGATTTAAATTCTCAACTTATGCAACATGGTGGATTCGCCAAGCAATTACACGGTCTATTGCTGATCAAGCACGTACGATTCGTATTCCTGTGCATATGATTGAAACGATCAATAAAATGAATCGAATTAGCCGTCAAATTCTGCAGGAAACGGGCGCAGAACCAGATCCAGCTTTATTAGCAGAAAAAATGGAAATGCCTGAAGATAAGATTCGTAAAATCTTAAAAATCAGCAAAGAGCCAATTTCAATGGAAACGCCGATTGGAGATGATGAAGATTCGCATTTAGGTGACTTTATTGAAGATAGCACTACGCTAGCACCAATAGACGCTGCGGTATATGCAAGCTTGCGCGATGCAACAAGTGAAGTGCTAGAATCCCTCACTCCACGTGAGGCAAAAGTATTGCGTATGCGTTTTGGTATTGAAATGAATACTGACCACACGCTTGAGGAAGTAGGTAAACAGTTCGATGTAACGCGTGAGCGTATTCGACAAATAGAAGCTAAAGCGTTGCGTAAATTACGTCACCCAACGCGCTCAGAACGTTTAAGAAGCTTTTTAGAAACTGGTCAGGATTAATTGATAAGGTTTATGGCCCCTTAGCTCATGCTTGGTTAGAGCAGCGGACTCATAATCCGTTGGTACTGTGTTCGACTCACAGAGGGGCCACCAAAAACAAAAAAGCTATTTTTATGAGGTAGCTTTTTTATTAATTAGACGATTTGAAAATTAATTGATTGAAATTCCACCTAGCTTATTGTAAGTTGATTTATCCATCACTGTAATTGGGTTTTATTCTACTTAGCAATTTATCATTTCCTTGTATGACAGAACTTTTCCCGCTACTGGGTTTTGACTTAATTAATAAGCTTGTTTTCAAGGAAAGCTTAAGAAGCAACGATGCAAGTAATGAAAAAATAATTATTTCATTCCAATGTATGGCGCTCAGGCTTACTTTTTACTGTTATGCGACGCTAAAATTTAGTGCCTATATTTTATGCATACTTTCTAGCATGAGCCAACTTTACATCTAGCAGCACTTATCTGATGGTCTTTTTTGTCTTACAATAACTTATGCAGCTATCTTGTAAGCATAAACAAATTACCTGCTCTTTTTGCAACATAAAGTGTTGAGAACTACATTTGATTTAAGTAGACTTAGTATCTTAGGTCTTCAGGTCGCAGGACAGAGTTAAAAAGTAATTTATGAAAAATATCATGGTTTTAAAATTTATTAGTTTAGTAGTAAGCCTAATTTTTGTATCTTCAGCTAACGCCAACGACAAGATTGATAGAGATACTGAAACAGCGATACCGCGTAGTAAAAATCTTTATGGTATAGGTGTTGCCGTATTACCTAAAACATCTGGTTCAGACGAATTTAGAATATTAGTATTACCTATTATTAATGCTAATTATGGCGAGCGCTTTTACATAAACGCATTGCAAGCAGGCGTTTGGTTGCTGGATTCAGACGACAAACGTCTAAGATTTGGCATTGCTACGCAAGCTAGGTTTGGATGGGATGCAGACGACGGAAAATTAACAAAGGGCATGCAAGACCGTAAATACTCGCTTGATTTAGGACCATCAGTTCGCTGGCAAACTGACTATGGAACGTTCAACGCGCAGTGGGGCTTTGATATTGGTGGAGCAAGTAATGGGCAAACTGTTGAATTGCAATATATCAAAAGTCTAATCCGCAATAGTGCATTCAAATTAAACGGTAGCTTAGGTGCTACGTGGAATAATCATCAATTTAATGATTACTATTTTGGTGTGGGTGCAAACGAAACGTCAAAATTTAGGCCTGCTTATTCTGCAGGATCTGGAACTGAATTTAGAGTTGGAGTTAATGGCTCATATGCTGTTGGCAAAGAAAGTTTTGTGCTGTTCGGCGCATCATTATCTAGATTAAGCGATGAGCAAGCCAATAGCCCAATTGTTGAAACTCGCATGCAACCCTTCGGTTACCTTGGCTACTCCATCGCATATTAAAGCTTTAATTACACCATATCAAAAAATACTTTAGTTTAAAATCTACGTATTGCAGGATTGATTTTACCCTAGGCGCTACCAGTATTTTACTAATGTCAGAATGGGTATTATTTTTATAAGTTGAGTTTTTTTGTGTCTGCCACCATGGCTATATACTCGCATATCTGTCAGAGCTGTGTTTGAGTCAAAGTGTGCCACCAATTAAAAATGACTTAGGTAGAAGTCTCTAAGTTGTTATTTGGGTATAGGTTGCACATTGAAAAAGCATCAAAAAAGTGGATAAAGTATCATTACCCAGCCTCTCTTTAAAACCAGACCTCACTCCCTTCGCTAGTCTAAAAAAACTTATTGTTAATAGATCATTTTTTGACTGAGAGGTCGTTTTAATACTAAAAAGTTTGTCACATTTTAGAAATGCATTTATGATGGTTAAATATACAGGTCTGTATAAACTATATTATGGGGAAAAAATGATGACAAAAACTTACATTGATGATTATGAAGCGATAACCAATTTAGTTACTAACCACTATTTAAAGGGAGCGATTTCAGGTGTAGGATCTGAAATGAAACTTTCGTTTCATAAGGATGCGACATGGTTTGGCTATGTTGGACAAGATCTAGTGGCAGGACCTATACAGACCCTTTTTGATTGGAACGATTCAAATGG
>JBDNJL010000118.1:0-9675 GCA_041687795.1 Methylotenera sp.
GCGAACCTGCTTCTGCCTGTTTCAATATGTTGATGATCTGACTCTCGGTAAATCTTGATAGCTTCATGTAAAAATTCCTTTAAATCTAATTAAGAAAATTCTACTTCTAAATGCTACTTTTATATGGGGGGATTACCCAGGCACATTTCTAATTTATGTGTTTGAATATAAATGTGTCTGTAAGAAGCCATTAAGTTTCGGTTATTAATTTTGTAAAAGATTTTGTTTTAGATTATTACCTGTTTTAAAGCCCCAATTTCCGCCATATAGAACATTGTCAATTCGGTACTTTCCTTGCTCTTTAATTAACACCGCAGTGTCACGTCATTTAAAAGCTTCGGAGTCAGCTTCTTCATAAACAAAATTAATCTGCACTTTGCAGCTTTTTTTATTACAGTAATATTTACCTAAACTAAAGCTAGTCGGCCCTTCAAATAAGCTACTAAACATATCACTTACAACGAAAGGCGGTTTTTCTTGCGGGTTTTGCTTAATAAACTCAGCCTGACGCAATCTAGCACTCTCTATCAAAGAGCGTAATTTTTTTGCCAAAAATGGCGTGTAGGTTTGAATCTCTTCCGCACTTGGCAATCCGCTACTGACTTTGTTTGCGTACGCTTTGTAGAATGCAGAAGTCACTTGCTGTGCAGCGTGTTGTGCAAAACAACTGGATGTAAAAAAACAAAAAACTAAGCTAGATAAAACTCTTAATAATGTTTTTAGCATTTTTTATCCTTACATATAACTAAATATATTTCGCCAGCTGAGTTTTAAGCTCGTTAAGAATGTCTTGCTCTGCAGATAAGTGAAAAAATGTGCCTTCAACGTCTGCTTTTTCTTCTAAAACTTTGCAACTTGTGAAAATTTCACTACGAAGTTGCTGTGCCGCCCATGGGAGAAAAATATGTGCTTTTACCAAATTACGTTGAAAAAATGTCAAAATTTTCGCATGTAATTTTGCTACGTCCGTTTTGTTGCGCGCACTCATCACAATGCAAGATGGGTATTTATTTAACAACATTTCAGTATGCGCAGCTTGCGCTGCATCGTTACCGACAAAATCTATTTTGTTGAAAATACGAACGCGCGGCAAATCGCGCGCGCCGATTTCTTCAAGTACGTCATTCGTCACTTCAAGTTGGCGTTCAAATCCCGGGTCGCTCGCGTCAATCACATGAAGCAGCAAAGCGGCGTCTAAGGCTTCATCTAACGTAGATTTAAAAGAGGCGACCAGACCATGCGGTAGATTTTTAATAAAGCCTACGGTGTCGCTCACTAGCACGCGCGGCACGCTTTCCGGGTATAACGCACGTACAGTGGTATCTAGCGTTGCAAAAAGCTTATTCGCTACCAACACTTCACTGCCAGTGAGCGCGCGCATTAAGGTAGATTTACCTGCGTTGGTATAGCCAACTAGCGCAACGCTAGCTAAACCGCGCCGTGTTAAGCGACGTGCACGTTGTGTTTGCCGTTCTGCATCCATTTTAGTGATTTCAAGCTGTAACTCAGCAATCCGGTCACGAATTTTTCGCTTGTCTAGTTCAGTACCAGATTCCCCCGCGCCACGACCCCCAACGCCACTACGTTGGCGACCTTGTGGCCCAGCTAGCTTAGCCATTTCACGTAGACGTGGCGCCATGTAGCCTAAACGCGCAATTTCCACCTGTGCGCGTGCCGCAGGTGAGCGCGCATTACGATGAAAAATTTCAAGAATGACCATGGTTCTATCCATCACCTCGCAGGTGGTTTCTTTTTCTAAATTGCGTGCTTGCGAAGGTGAAATTTCATGGTCAACCAGCAAAAAGTCAATGGCAGTATTCATGCTAGCTGGCGTATATTCAGACTCGCCCGCTTGAGAAGCTTCAATATAATGCGCAATTTCTTGGCGCTTTCCTATGCCTAAATAAGCCGTGGTATCAAAACTGATACGCTTTTGCGTAAAGGTATCAACCACCTCAAATCCGAGCGTTTTTGCCAACTCACGCAACTCCGTAAGCGAGGCATCAAACTCAATATCTGTTACATCGGGAAGTTGCACCGCGGCGACTATGGCACGTTTAGGATTGTCTTGCGTTGTTTTTTGCATGCACTGTTAACTTTTAATCAAAGAAGCTACATTATCCTTGATATTAAGCGGTTGAAGGATTAAACATTTAGGGTGTGCATTTAAGTATAGAGTAGACTTAACCATTTTTGACAGACACATTTTGTGTGCGTTATGGATGCTGCTGTATAGGCTTGGAATTTAATGTGACCTTGGAAAAATTATTAAAAACTGCGCTAGAAAAATCGTGGTTTTTGTACATGATTGAATGTGAAGATGGCAGTATTTATACTGGCATTTCAGTAGATGTTGCATCTCGCTATGCGTCTCATCAAAACGGAACTGGCGCGCGCTATACGCGTTCACATCCGCCGAAAAAACTGTTAGTTACCGTTGAGTTTGCTGATCGCTCAAGTGCGTCAAAAGCTGAACATGCAGTGAAGCAACTCACTGTTGCAGATAAGCGCATTTATATAAAACTGCATCATAATGCGTCATGATTAAACGCTTAAGTTACTGAATTTTAGTTTGTTTTAGGTACAGCTATTCAACTTTGGCCCTAGCCCACGGGGTCCGGCGCAAAAATTTCAAGCTAGATTGAATACTTGGGTCGTGTGTAAAGCAGCGTATTGTGACTTCAGCAGACATGCATTTCCAGCCTAGATTCTTTGATAAATAAACCAGCATCATTTTAAGTGTAACGCCATCTAAATTTGATATGCTACTTGGCTTTTTAACGCCATCCAAAATAGTAAAATTCTAAAACAGGAAAAGAATAGAAATGTTGATAAGGCCCACTAGATAAGCGGGCCTAAACTTGCAATTAACCGTTTACAGCATCTTTAAGCGTTTTGCCAGCAGTAAAAGCTGGCGCTTTGCGCGCTGCAATTTTAAGTTCTGCACCAGTGCGTGGATTGCGACCAGTACACGCTGCACGAGCGTTTACTTTAAAAGTACCAAAACCTACTAAAGTAACGCTATCGCCACCTTTTAATGCTTTAGTAATCGCATCAGTAAAAGCATTTAATGCTTTACCAGCGTCTGTTTTTGTTAAGCCAGCATCTGTAGCAATGGCGTCAATAATTTCTGTTTTATTCATAACTTTTCTTCTGGTTGGTTGATAACGCGTTTAACTTTACTTTTGAGTTGGCGATATGTCAATGCTTTAAAGCCCTAAACAGTGGGTTTTTAGCAAAACTTAACAATTAAAACCAAAAAAACAAATAAATTAAGCGCTTTACCCCTTAAAACAGAAAAACTTAACGTTATTTTGCAGACACATTTTGAATCTGATGAGACTTAAGATTAACTAACCGCAACATCCATCAACCATTCCGTTAGTGGTTGCCATTGTGCTAAATCTTGGTTGACTTGCGATGGACGCATGTCAAAAATACTTAAGCCTAGCTCAGCTGCAGTGACATAACATTGGGCATTACGTAACGATGTGAGGACAGGGAAATGTGCAGCGCCCATAAACTCTGCTAATTTTGCTGTAGCATTAGTGCGCGAATTTACGCGCATACCTACTAAAGCTACAAAGGTTTTTTGTTTGCGTATTGTTTTTTCTTCGATCAATATATTTAAAAAATCCTCAGTGGCACCCATGTCAAAGGCAGAAGGTTGAATGGGTACAATTACGCAATCCGCAAGTTTTATTGCGTCAGAGAGTTTTTCATTTCTAAAACCGCCAGGCGAGTCAATAATATTCCAATCGAACTGCGTATTGGTAGATTTGTTTTTTGCTAGTTCGATTAAAGGTGCGTGAGCGGGGCGGCGTTGTACCCAGAGCGTAGAAGACTGCTGACGATCTAAATCTGATAACAACACTGCATGCCCCTGTTTTGCATAATAGCCCACTAAATTAGTGGCTAAAGTTGTTTTGCCACTGCCACCTTTTGGATTTGCTATCAGTATGTTTTTCATGTGTACTTCCAAACTTTTTGTAATTTAAATAAAAGCTGACTGCAATATTTAACTCAGTTAAAAATCATAAATTTTATGTTCATGAAAGCCTAGTGAACTTTTTGTGTCAATAGTCCTAAGTGAGATTATTTTTCATAAATTACTTAGTATTTAGTTTAAATAAATTAGGTAAAGCATGCATCATGCTTATTCAATTGGCAGTATGCACTAGGTTTTTTCGCTAAAGCAGAGCACTAAGAGTTTGTTAAAAGCTTGCTAGAACATGAAAAATTGCTGAGTCGCTAAGGCCAGGTTCTTTCTAAAAATTAGTTTTTTATCGCTCTTGGTGAAAGGTATTCATACTTAAATACCACGCAAGCCCAATCTGCTTAAGCAATGTAAATTAAGCACCCTTGATTTAAAATTAGACCATTTCTGAGTGCAATATACTAAATCAAAAGAACGGTACTTAAGCGCACGCATATAGCCGTAGCGTTTTTTGAGTCGCTCAGTTTTTATTACTTAACAAGCTTAGCTGCAACAATGAGTATTATACCAATCACTGCAACAACTAATAGTAGCGCCCAAATCCCGACAGAACCTAGAAAGTCCATGTTAATCTCCTGTGACTAGTAAAGTACTAGGTTTTTATATTAAACCTAAAACTCCACCATTTCAAATTCAGCTTTAGTCACGCCGCATTCTGGGCATGTCCAATCTGCTGGTACGTCTTCCCAGCGCGTACCAGGGGCAATACCATCTTCAGGCCAACCTTTTTCCTCTTCATACACAAAACCACACACCAAACATTGCCACATTTTCATTGATTGTCCTTTAGAACATTTAACAATTAATCTTATTCTAATAGAATTACTGACAAACACCTCTATATTTGCATCTGCTAAAGCAGTAAAAAAGCCCACATTTGCGAGCTTTAAATCCATGATAGTATCAATTTAACAAAAAACTTAACGGTTTTTGATAGACACTACCGTATTATTATTTCTTTAGTCATTATTTCAAATCAAAACGATCTGCGTTCATTACTTTTGTCCATACCTTCACAAAGTCATTTACAAATTTCTCTTTCGAATCATTTTGTGCATAAACTTCTGCATAAGCACGCAATACAGAATTTGAACCAAATACTAAATCTACGCGCGTTGCTGTCCATTTAACCGCGCTGGTTTTGCGCTCACGAATTTCATAAAGACCATTTTCAATTGGCTTCCATGTGTAGTGCATGTCTGTTAAGTTCACAAAAAAGTCATTACTCAACACCCCTTCACGATCGGTGAATACACCATGCTTACTACCGCCGTAATTAGTTCCTAAAACGCGCATTCCACCGACGAGTGCAGTCATTTCACATGCAGTTAAGCCCAATAGTTGCGTACGATCTAAAAATAACTCTTCTGCAGACACGGTGTAGTCTTCCTTAAGCCAATTACGATAACCATCATGCACGGGCTCAAGTGGCGCAAACGAATCTGCATCTGTTTGTACATCAGATGCGTCACCACGACCCGGCGCAAACGGTACAGTGATGTTCACGCCTGCATTATGCGCAGCTTTTTCAACCGCTGCAGTCCCACCTAATACCATTAAATCGGCAATACTGACTTTTTTGCTTAAATCTGCTTGGATATTTTCAAGTACATTTAATACTTTTTGTAATCTTGCTGGTTCGTTACCTACCCAATCTTTTTGTGGCGCTAAACGAATACGCGCACCATTGGCGCCACCTCTAAAGTCCGAACCACGGAACGTACGCGCACTATCCCAAGCAGTGCTCACTAGTTCAGAAATGCTTAAGCCACTATTTAAAAGCTTCGCTTTAAGAGTCGCAATTTCAGTATCATTTAATGTGTATTGCGCTTTTGGCACTGGATCTTGCCAAATTAATGCTTCTTTGGGTACGTCTGGACCAAGATAGCGGTCTATTGGTCCCAAATCTCGATGTGTCAACTTAAACCAAGCGCGCGCAAATACTTCGGAAAAATAATCAGGGTTTTTGTAAAAATGTTCTGAAATTTCACGGTAAATAGGGTCTTTAATCATCGCCATATCCGCATCAGTCATCATGGGATCTAACCTAATAGAAGGGTTTTCCACATCTACAGGTTTATCTTCTTCCTTAATATTAATTGGACGATACTGCCATGCGCCAGCAGGACTTTTCGTCAATTCCCAGTCGTAAGTAAAGAGTAAGTAAAAATAGCCGTTATCCCATTTAGTAGGATGTGTAGTCCATGCGCCTTCAATACCACTTGTGACCGTATCACGCCCAATGCCCTTTCCATTAGGGTTATGCCAGCCAAACCCTTGCTCGTTGATATCTGCGCCTTCAGGGCCAGGGCCAAGTGCATCGGCTTTGCCGTTTCCATGAGATTTGCCTACAGTATGACCACCCGCGGTCAATGCCACCGTTTCTTCATCGTTCATCGCCATGCGTGCAAAAGTAATACGAATATCTTTAGCTGTTCTTAATGGATTAGGCTCGCCATTTACGCCTTCAGGGTTTACGTAAATTAATCCCATCTGTGATGCGGCAAGTGGGTTAGCTAGCGATTCTCGTGAATCTCCTTCATAGCGCTTGTCGTTACCTAACCACTCTTTTTCTGCACCCCAGTAAATATCTTTTTCAGGATGCCAAATGTCCGCACGTCCGCCAGCAAAACCAAAGGTTTTTAAACCCATTGATTCGTAAGCAAGTGTGCCAGCTAATACAATTAAATCTGCCCAAGAAATTTGATTACCGTACTTTTGTTTAATCGGCCATAATAAGCGGCGTGCTTTATCTAAATTCACATTATCAGGCCAGCTATTGATTGGCGCAAAACGCTGATTGCCAGTGCCAGCCCCACCACGTCCATCAGCAATACGATAGGTGCCTGCTGCATGCCAGGCCATGCGAATCATAAAGCCGCCATAGTGACCCCAATCAGCTGGCCACCATTCTTGGCTATCGGTCATAAATGCAAGGACATCTTTTTTAAGCGCTGCATAATCTAACTCTTTAAAAGCTTTTGCATAGTTAAAATTCTCGCCTAGCGGATTGGTTTTGGTATCTTGCTGGTGAAGAATATCTAAGTTAAGTGCGTTTGGCCACCAATTGTTTGCTGCTACTGCAGCGGCAGAGGTGGTGTTGCCGCCATGCATGAACGGGCATTTTCCAGCAGTTGTTGCTTTGTTTTCCATATTAAATCTCCTTTATAAAGTGAGTAAATAGTGACGATGCGCCATCAACCAAAAAGACTAAGTATCTTTCAATAACCGTTAAGTAAGGGTTGCTAAACGCTTGATACATGAGAGCATGTGGTTAAATTCCATAAAACATTAATATTCAGTGTGCAAAATTTAGCTGTTTTTTTAATGCACTTGAGCATAATTAGCCAGTAATTCTATTGCTGTAGAAGATAGCGAAAGCTTGGGTGTCCTGCTTGCTAACATATTAGCCAAAAATACTTGCGTTTTTAGTGCCACAGATTTCTCCTTCCACTTGATAAGTATAAATAATTAATAAGTTATTTATGATAGATAATAAATAGCAATTTGCATAATTGAAAGTTCAAAATACTTTGATATACTCAGCTTATTGTAATTAGCACAAACACCTCAGATTAATTGAAAGCCACTATGACCTTAAGTGAACTACGTTTTATCGTAGCCGTTGCTAAAGAGCGCAACTTTAGACGCGCTGCAGAAAAATGTTTTGTAAGCCAACCCGCGCTTAGTTTAGCGATTAAAAAATTAGAAGAAGATTTAGGTGTGCTCATTTTTGAGCGTAGTCGCACAGATATTAGTGCCACACCTGTTGGTGAAAAAATTGTTTTTCAAGCTATTCGCGCGCTAGAAGAAGTGAATCACATTCGTGAAATTGCTAAGCAAGGTAATAATCAGTTAAGTGGCCCTTTTAGACTGGGCCTCATCTATTCAGTCGGACCATATTTATTGCCTGAGATAATCCCAATCCTGCGAGAAAATGCACCTGAAATGCCCTTAGATATAGAAGAAAATCTCACTACACAACTAGAAATGCAACTTAAAAATGGTGTGATAGACGCGGCGATTGTCGCACTGCCGTTTGATGTGGCAGGGATCAAAACCTTACCGCTTTACGATGAAAAGTACATTGTCATGGTGCCAATTAGTCATCCATGGGCGGATAAGACCAGCATTCACGCTGAAGATTTAGTCGATGAAAAAGTATTATTATTAAATAGTGGCCATTGCTACAGCCATCAAGTGCTAGAAGCCTGCCCAGATTTATCGCGCAAAGGCCAAGTGTTACAAGGTAATTCATTAGAGACCATACGTAATATGGTGGCTTCGAATTTAGGCATCACCGTCTTGCCGTGCAGTGCAGCAACTGAGCGCTACCATAATCCCTTAGTCAAAATTATTCCCTTTGCTTCACCTGTACCACTGAGACGTATTGCATTAGCTTGGCGTAAAAGTTATGCCCGTGGGTCTGCTGTGAATGCAATTGCAGAAGCGATTAAACAAATAGATTCACCGTGTTTAAACATTATTCAATAACTTAGCTTTTAAAATACTTTTAGGTTGCGTAAAGTGAGCGCATAAAAAAAGACGCCTAAGCATCTTTTTTGGATAATTAGAATTAACTAATTATTTATTCAAGCTACTTATTCATTACGTACATTGTAACTTCAAAGCCAAAACGCATTTCTGTAGCTGCTGGTGTTGTCCACATAATAATTCTCCTAAAGTTGATTAAATTAAGTAATACATAATCTAAAATAGAAATCATACTCACGAGTTGCAAAAACAAGCTGTGTGTTGTGCTGAATTATTACTAATGATTTTCATTAGAAAAATACTTCAACAAGAAACCGAAACACTAAAAATTAGTAGGTAACAAACACGCGGTAACCGGCAACTATGTTGTCACCAGCGGTAATTGCTAGTTTTATCTTAATTTCTTGACCAGGATTTAGTCCGGCAGAAATATTAATATCGCTAGGTAAATATTCGCTAGGTTTAAAAATACGCCTAAGTTGGGGCTTGTCATCAACGTCTGTTAAAGTAAGCTCTACATTTGGAAATTGCTGATTAAAACTAGCTTGATTAATCAGAGTGCTAGAAAACCGCATCAGACTTTTGTAATCGGCGTCTTCTTGAATGTCCGAGTCGTCAATAGCAATCAGTTCAATATTTTGAGGTAAATCTACCGTGCATTTAAATGCTTTACACGCTTTAATTAAGAAGGGTTTGGAAATTGGGTAGTAGGTAGCAATCTTAGTACGCAAAAAATAAATACTTTGTGCTGTAGCTGCGCTTAAAAGTATAAGCACGAATAGAGTTAATAACCACGTTGGCACTTTTCTGAGTTTAGATTTTTTATTAAATATCGGATGATCAGTTAAATCTTCAGGCTCCGAAAGAATTAGATCGGTACTTTTATCGCTAATGATTTCATCAACAGGACTATCATCAACAACAGATTCGCTATTTTCTGTAGTATTAGAGTCATCCGATTCTAATTCTGTAGGCCCATTTTCTTCTTCAGATTCGCAAGAATCAATTTCATTACCTTTCGCATCAAAAACATGCAAACAGTTCCCACAGCGCACTTTGCCGCTATGTTTACTTAGCTGCTCGTCGTTAACAAAAAATTCTGTTTCGCAATTTGGGCAATGAGTAATAAAGCGCATTATGCAGTACCCAACAATTTTTTTACGCCAGTTAATAATACCCATGCA
>JBDNJL010000119.1:0-5221 GCA_041687795.1 Methylotenera sp.
TAGTTAATTCCCAAAATATAAGTAATTGTATGATATTTTCTGAGAGCGCGATGCCAAGCATAGAGCCCATAAACAGCATTAAGTATGCATAAAAGCGCCCCAAATCGTCTCGTGCAGATAGATAAAATCGTGCATAAATAATAACCAGCAGGCCAATACCCAGAATAAGGAGTGCAAACATTAGCCCAAGACCATCAAGCCGAAACGCTAGATTTAATCCTAATGAAGGAATCCAATTGTAGTGTTCAATCAATGTTTGCCCCTGTAGTACAGCTGAAAAGCTAGTAATTAGGAGTCCAATTGTAATTAAACAGGTCGTGCTAGCTAGCCATGTAACATGAGATCTTGATAGGCGTGCAAACCTAACAGACAAAAAAGCGCTGATAAAAGGGGCAAGTACGACTAAGGCTAAATTTATGGGCAAAATTAATATGTGATGCAGCTAAAAAGGTGATTTAAATAAACAGACTCAACAGTTATGATTGAATAATTATTTTGTCACTTAACTAAGATTACTATGAAGGTTATAGTGCATTTACACCTGTGGGAGTAATAGGTTAATCACAAGGCGACTTTTTTACTCTAAATCCAAATCTGCACGATTGTTCGCGGGGTTAATTAATTCTCTTAACAATTTAAACAGTTCTCTGCTATTTTTTGGTGGTTTGTTTGTGAGTAACTCTTTTTGCGCATTTCTGATTAGTGTTCTAATTCGTTGGCTTTCAGTATTAGGGTATGCTGCCATCAATTCTGCAAATGAATTTGGTTCATTAATCAGGCGATCTCTCCAGCGCTCAAGTCCGTGAAAGTAAGCGTTTTCTGCTGTATGCTTGCCATCCCAGCGAGCTAGCTGATCTAGAATTGGCGCAGTATCAATTTCACGCATTAATCTGCCTAAATATTGCCTTTGGCGTCTAATTGCGCCGTTTGCGGTAATTTTTTTGGTTTCTAGCACTGCGGTTAGAACGTCTTCTGGTAAATTTAATTTTTCCAGTTTATCTTTAGGTAGCTCGGACAATCTTACGCCTAGGGCCTGCTGTGCATCGGCTTCGGCTTTAAGCTTAGTTTTTCTTGGTAGCAACTCATCGTTTAAATCATGCTCTAGTTGATCATCATTTGTTAAATCAATCGCGGTATTTAGCTTTTTAGGTTTCATGCTACGGTATGATAACATTTTTAGGCGTTATTTTGCCGCTATTACTATTTGAAAGTACCTTACCACATGTCAGACTCAGGCTTTACCTACTCTTTAGATGAAATTAAACAAATGTCTGAGGATGTACTGCAAGTAGCAAAAAGCTCTGGCGCTTCAGCCGCAGAGGCTGAACTTAGTTTAAGTGTCGGACAAAATGTTTCTGTTCGCATGGGTGACACCGAGACTGTTGAGTATAACCGCGACAAAGGTATGTCTGTCACCGTGTATTTCGGCCAACAAAAAGGGCACGCCAGTACTTCAGATTTAAGTCCACAGGCGCTAAAAGACACCGTGGCAGCAGCATGTAACATTGCTAAATATACGGCTAAAGATGAGTTCTGTGGCTTAGCTGATGTTGATTTAATGGCAAAGGATATTGTTGATCTAGACTTACATCATCCCTGGAATCTATCAGTAGATGAGGCGATTGAATTTGCAAAAAAATGTGAGGCAGTTGCGTTAGCGGTAGATAGTCGTATCAAAAACTCGGAAGGCGCTAGTGTGTCTACTGGGACTGGTTTTTTTGCTTATGCAAATAGCCATGGCTTCATTGGCGGCTATCCAAGCTCGCGCCACGGCATTAGCTGTTCTGTAATTGCAGAAGATGGCAATAACATGCAACGCGATTACTGGTACAGCACAGCGCGAAGCGCTGGGGATTTAAATTCAGCGGAGAATATTGGCCGTATTGCTGGCGAGCGAACTATTCGCCGCCTAAATGCTAAAAAAATTAAAACTTGCCAAGTACCAGTGTTGTTTGAAGCCGCCTTGGCGAGCGGCTTAATTTCTTCGTTAATTAGTGCGATTTCTGGCGGTAATTTATATCGCAAGTCTTCATTCTTATTAGATAGTTTGGGCAAGCAAGTTGCTAGCCCCTTGCTCAATATTATGGAAGCGCCACATATTAAAAAAGGTTTAGCGAGTAGCCCGTTTGATAATGAAGGAGTAGCGACGAGCAATCGCCAATTAGTCAAAGATGGAGTGCTGCAAGGCTACGTGTTGTCTAGCTATTCTGCCCGTAAATTGGGTATGCAAACTACAGGCAATGCCGGAGGCAACCATAACTTAATCATACAATCTGGCGCATATGATTTTAATGGCTTGCTTAGGCAAATGGGTACTGGTTTGGTTGTGACCGAACTCCTAGGACATGGCATGAATATGGTGACAGGGGATTATTCGCGCGGTGCAGCAGGTTTTTGGGTGGAAAACGGTGTGATTGTTCACGCGGTAGAAGAAATTACCGTCGCGGGCAATATGGCTGAAATGCTGAAAATGATAGTAGGGATTGGTAACGATGTATTAGTGCAAGGTTCTAAACAAGTTGGTTCTATTTTGATTGAGAAGATGATGGTCGCTTCAGAATAGTTTAAATGTAAAAACTTGATGTAAAAAACTTAACGGTTTTTTATAGACACTTATTTTAGGCAATAAAAAAAGCCCCAATCACGGAGCTTTTTATTTATTTAAACTAATAATTATTGAGAGGTTGAAGCGTTTTCACCTGCTTGATTTTCTGAGTCTATATCACTAAAGTCGTCTTTAATCAGATCTTTTGGCACTAGTCCGTCTTGTACTAAGCTAGCGCGACGTTGTAAGTAAGCATCACGTAAAAACGCGTAAGGGTCTAGCGAGGCTTCATCAACTAAATCGCCAGCGACTAATAGCTCTGTACGCCTGTCAATTAACTGTGCCGCGCGTAATTGATTATGCAAACGTATTTCACCAATATTATGTGTGTAAGTAATTGGGTCAGTAGTTACTGTATCAACCAATAACCCGGTCGCGTCGCGGGCTGTAGATGGACCTAAGAAAGGTAGCACTAAATATGCGCCAGACCCTACACCCCAATGCCCCAATGTTTGACCGAAATCTTCCGTACGTTTTTCAATACCATCCATAGAAGCCAAGTCAATGAAGCCTGCAAGACCAAATGTGGTGTTAATAATAAAACGACCAGTGTCAGTAACTGCATGTGCAAATTTAAATTGTAGCAAATCGTTCACAATAGTGGTGATCATGTAGAGATTGCTAAAGAAATTATTAATACCGGTGCGCACTGGTGATGGTGTAATAGCCTTATAGGCTTTAGCAACTGGTTTAATTAAGGCTTTATCCGCCACATCATTAAATTTGTAAATGCCGCGATTCATGCCTTCTAGCGGGTCTTTATTCGCTTGTGATGCACAGCCTGAAACTGCGAGCGCTAGCGTAATAACGACGAGCAATGATGTTAAATTTTTATGCATTATTATATTCTTTTGATTTTAATTAAACGCAACATGGATTATTCATTACTAAACGTTTTCTGTCCACTATAATTCCATTATCTTTATGTGGTGATTTAGTTAAGTAATAGCGCTGTAACAAATGTAGTATTCTTATTCTTAAGTAAATGAATTGCAGTGTAAAAAGCAATTAATATGCCTAAGCTTAATTTTCGAGCGCGCTCAAGCTACTTGGTAGATTCAATCGTTTCAAGTTTAACCTTACTATTTTTATACAAAGCTATAGCCAGTGCTCGTTGTGTGGCATGATCGACTACTGGTTGTGGGTAATGTTTGCCAATTACTACGTCAATCAACTGCTGTCTTAATGGTGGCATTAACCAAGGCGCGTGAATTTCTTTGTCGTTACAATTGACCAATTCAGTCACATATTTGCGAATAAACTTACCATTTGTGTCAAAACGCTCACTTTGTGTGATTGGATTGAAAATTCTAAACCAAGGCTGCGCATCGCAACCGGTGCTCGCTGCCCATTGCCATCCGCCGTTATTGGCACTTAGGTCAAAATCTATCAGTTTTTGTGCAAAATACTGCTCACCCCATCGCCAGTCAACAAGTAAATCTTTCACTAAAAAACTGGCGGCTACCATCCGTAAACGATTATGCATAAAGCCTGTGGTGTTTAATTGACGCATCGCAGCGTCAACCAATGGGTAGCCAGTGTTCCCGTTGCACCACGCTTTAAAAAGTGATTCATCATTAGGAAATGGTAGCGCATTAAAATCGTCTTTAAACGCTCTGCCTGCTGCTACTCGGGGGTTGTGATACAAAATCTGAAAATAAAAATCACGCCAAATCAGCTCATTTAACCAGCTTTGTGCACCGACACTGGCAGCTTGCATAGCCTCGCGTGCTAAATGCCGAATGGAGACTGTGCCAAAACGCAAATGCACTGATAAATATGACACACCTTTGATTGCAGGAAAATTTCGCGCTTCTTTATAGCGACTCATCCGTGCTTTAAAGTCTTCAAATAAACTTAATCCGCCTTGCATACCAGTGGGTAAGCGCATAACGCATAGGTTTGTAGCGGTAAAACCCATGCTCTCTAGGCTCGGTACCCCGTTATCAAAAGCTTTAGCTAAGTGTTTTGTATAACGATCTACTGGATATGGCTTTATAAAAAAATCATTAACAGTTTTTAGCCACATGTTTTTGTAAGGCGTAAATACGCCATAAGGCTTGCCAGCCATGTTTATCACTTCATTTTTTTCAAAGATAACTTGATCTTTAAAATGATGAAATGTAATTTGCTGCTGCTGTAATAATTCCGCTACATAATTATCTCTCCGTATTGCAGAAGGTTCATAATCGTGATTAGTGAATACTGCGTTTACACTAAGCGTTTTTGCAAGGGCAGCTACTTCGTTCTGCGCCCGCCCATGCAGGACTATTAAATCGCCACCTTTGGCTTGCAAAGCCAGTTTTAGCTCGTTTACACTATGCCAAATAAATTCTACACGGCGGTCTGCTTTGTCATGTAATTCATTCAGGATATCGGAATCAAATACGAAAAGGCAATACACTTGGTTAGAAGATTCAAGTGCATGGTAGAGTGCTGCATGATCATAATCACGCAAATCACGCCTAAACCAAACGAGAGATTTTGAGTATTGCATCTGTTAGCGCCACTTTAAAATTGCAAAATAATGCTATTTAAAAATTATAAACTGTTTAGGAATTTGAGTTATTCCCTATGGTACGGATGATTTTGAATAACGGTGAGCGCGCGGTATAA
>JBDNJL010000120.1:0-4203 GCA_041687795.1 Methylotenera sp.
ACGCGCTATTTTAGCGATAAATGGCTATCCGTGATAGCATTTTTCATTGTTAATCTTGCTAGGTTTATAAAGCGCTTCATTAAGCTACTTTTTAAGCTACGAAATTGACTATCATCACCTTCAAGAATCGAATATTAATGCCACTGTTTCAAAACGCTACTTTTTTTATCTCTGCACACCATCTGCGAGATTTACCGCCTGCCAGCGGCATTGAAGTCGCCTTTGCTGGCCGCTCAAACGCTGGTAAATCTAGCGCGCTTAACACGCTTGCCAACCATAACCGTTTAGCCTTTGTGAGCAAACAACCTGGCCGCACGCAACTTATTAACTTTTTCACACTAGGTAACGACCGCCACTTGGTCGATTTGCCAGGTTACGGCTACGCTAAAGTACCCGAAGCCATGCGCGCCCATTGGCAAAATGTGCTGGCGCGCTATTTAAGCGAGCGTACAAGTTTGGGTGGTTTGGTGTTGGTGATGGATAGCCGCCATCCGCTCACACCTCTTGACCGCCAAATGTTAAATTGGTTTTGCCCAAGCGGCAAGCCTGTGCATGTTTTATTAACAAAGTCAGATAAATTATCGCGTGGTGAAGCATCGCTCACCCTAAACCGTATTCGTAAAGAACTCATAGAAACATGGGGCAACCATTACCACAGCGAATGCACCATTCAATTATTCTCTAGCTTAAAAAAACAAGGCGTGGAAGAAGCCGAGAAAATTATTGGCAATTGGCTGTTTGCAGAAGATATTGAAGTTGGGGAAGAATAAAATCAAAATGTGTCTGTAAAAAACCGTTAAGTTTTTTGTTCTGCATGGCTGTTGCATGTTGCTAGTTCGTAAATTTTAATTTATTATTTTTTGTATCCACTGTTTTAGGATTAGTAGAATGCCATCACTGGCTCAACTCCACGTTGCGATGTTTAATTTAATCCCTAGCCCGTCCATCAAGCGGGGCGTGTTGACATGCGCCCTTATGTCAAACGTCAAGACGCACTCGTCGCGTCTCGAACTTTTCCAAACTAGAGATCGCAAATGAAAGCACTTACGCGTCTGTTTCGAACAATCCACGGATTAATAGGACTTCTGTTTGCCTGTGGGGCACTCGCACTCATTGTTATTGCAGCCCGCATGGGCTGGGCGGCATTCATTGGCGGTTTAGACCAGGCGGCGGCGCAAGCCATTATCGAATCCATAGGACTACTGGCCGCTGCTGTTGTCGCATTACAGATTGCCGAGACTATTTTTGAGGAAGAGGTCATTCGCGACGCTGATATCAGCGCGCCTACTCGCGTGCGGCGATTCTTGTCACGATTCTTTGTGGTCGTTATCGTCGCGCTGGCTATTGAAGGGCTAGTTGCTACGTTTAAAGCCCTTCACGAAGATCCGGCGCAACTTCCGTATGCGGCCAGTATACTGATTGCAACAGGTGTACTTCTTGCCGCTTGGGGTTTATTTGTTCACCTCAACCGTTCTGCCGAGGAAATGGAACCGAAAGCAATGGCAGACGCAAAGCGCGAAGATAGGAAGCTCAAGTGATAGTTCAGATGCGCGCTAACTGGTCGCTCAAGCGGACTCGCCAAGCACGTTGGTTCGCCACCTTGTCAGGCAGAAACATTACGCTCAACCGCTAAATGTGTTAAAAAAGCCTCCACCTGTGCCGCACCCATCTCATTTGGGCGGGGCTTGCCTTGATGCAAAATATATCGTTTAATCCAATCTACATGGGTTTTTTCTGTACGAATACTGTAATGCTTAATACGCATTTTTGCCACCACTTGCTCTAGTAGTTTTGGTGGCTTAATTGGCGCCTAAATTGTTTGCGTTGCATTTTGCATAATTAAAACCTTGGTGTAAGGAAATAAGGTGTACTAAATTTAATTTAATTTAATTTTTGATTTTAAAAGTATTATGCACTTTGTATTTATTTAAACAAACAGCCCTGATAAAAGATTATTTTCTTATATTGGGGTCTAGTTAACGTTAGGACTTGCACATGTTTGACTTCTTCAAGCGCAAAGAGCCTGATCTTGCTGACGCTCTGACCAACCAAACCATCGGCGGCCAGTCTGTCTTGTATAGGCTATTCCGGGAAGCCATCGGCTGCGAGGACTCAGCCATCCGCAGACTGGAACTTACCTATTTCGCGGCTGCCGTAATGACATATGTGTATTTGAGAGTTGGTACGCAAGCCAACCGCGATGAAATTCTTGATCGCTTTACACGAAACATTCTTAGGAAAAGCATCCCGTCATCAAAGGAAGGAATTTCTTTCAGCGAAGTGGTGAACGAGTATCAAGGCCGTTACGCTGAATACAACAACATGCTGCCTTTGCTATTCAGCCCGAGCGAGTCAAGCAGTAGCAATCCGGCGGCCACGTTGCTAATGCATGCCTTCGAGTGCATTACGAAGTCCAGTGCCCGCGGGCACATGATTCATATTGTTGCCGCAGCTGGCTTGATTCAGGAGTTCGTTATCGACCACATTGATTTTGTAAAAGAGAAATTGTGAACGACCGTCCTAACCCGGCGCTCAACCTCGCTCCCTTCGGTCGCCGGACGTTGCGCGATAAAGCCGCGCAGATCTGGTTAACTGTACGTTAGAGGGCTAAGATATGACTGCTGCGCTTCACCTAATTGAGAAGATGGGTCATGTAAGCTCCGTGGACTTGGCCGCCGGCATTTACGAGAGCGGGTGGTGGGCGATTCCGCCGGAGACGGCTGAGAAGCTTCTGGGCGGCTGGATTTACTTACACAAGGCGCAGGACAAGCCGTCATTCTTTGGCGGGACAATCACCGCGTACAGAATTGTGACGAATGGCGAGTGGACGGGCCGCCTCATCTTTACATTCACTCACTACCCCGCTGGCAAAGGCGTCTTGTCCAGCGGGGGGTGGGGCAATGAGAAAAAGTATGTCTGGTGCACGTGCCCGCCCGCTAACAATTCATTCAAGCCGAAACCGCTTCTCGGTTCGGCTTAATTCAGGTGTTAGGCATCAATATAACTAGATTACAATATTTAAGGCTAGTTTTGGCTTGTATATTTATTAGCATAGGCATACTGTTTTTTTCATTGTTTGCTTATTTTAGTTATCTATTCTTATGGGTAGCAAGCAAAGATCTGAAGAGCGGAAGCGATATGGCTCTTTGGATACTTCTAATTTAAAGTTCTTTTGCATTTTTTATTTCAGCATTATTTGCTCTTACATTAAGGAGCACTATTCCGAATAAGTTATTAAAAGCATTGCTGGCTCCCGTAATACTTGCTGGACTATTTGTTATCGGTATACCGGTGTTTCAATTTATATCTAGTATGGTATAGATAATTCTTAACAAACCGTTGCAGCCCGCGCCTTCGGCAGGCCGCTGAATTCAAACGTTAGGCTTTAAATTGCAAAGTGCGCTAATTAAGTTTTTCGGCATACTTAAATTGCTTGCACCAGCACTCTATATTGTTGATGCAATTTTAATTTGGCATTCGTTTGCACAATCTAATCCAGATGGTCTTGGCAATATTTGGCTGGTGTTTTAAACGTTTCCGATTGTAATTATCGGTATGTTTATATTGCACCTGCAGTTTCCATAAGTTTCTGGTGGTTACTATGAAGCGCATGCTTTGTGTTTTTAGCCTAGCGTAGCTTTTTTGGCATTGGTTTTATTTTTTGTTTTTCATGGTTTGCAACAATTTTTCCGTTCACGCCCAGGCCATGAATTTAGCGAATCAAGTTAATCGCTCTATCAATATCAAACGTAAAACATTTTAGTATTTTTTAAATTACTAAAAATGTGTCTATAAAAAATGGTTAATTTTTTTATTTAAAACGGCAAAACCGTTAAGTTTTTTATTTCAAATGGCAAAACGGTTAAGTTTTTTTACTTAAAATAATAATACGGTTAAATTTTGAGCTTACTTCTTCAAAAACACCATATCCCAAACACCATGCCCTAGCTTAATGCCCCGATTTTCAAATTTTGTGAGTGGCCTGTAACTGGGTTTTTCAGCATAACCTTGTGTTGCATATTTTGCGCTATTTTGCAGTTGCGGCTCTGCACTTAACACTTCTAAAACCCACTCGGCATATTCTTGCCAATCTGTTGCCACATGTAAATACGCGCCTATTTTGAGTTTTGTGCAGAGCAATTTTACAAACTCGGCCTGAATCAGTCTGCGTTTATGGTGGCGTTTTTTATGCCACGGGTCTGG
>JBDNJL010000020.1:0-18223 GCA_041687795.1 Methylotenera sp.
GCGTGTAAGTGCCATGGACAAATCGTCTTGTCCAATGCCATAACCATTATCAGCCACGCGCAACTGCTTAACGCCACCTTGCAAAAGTGAAACTTGAATATCTGTACTTCCAGCATCTAAACTATTTTCTAGCATTTCTTTTAGCGCTGAAGCAGGGCGCTCAACCACTTCGCCTGCGGCAATTTGGCTGATAAGTTGGTCGGGTAAAAGGCGTATATGCATGATACTATTTTACCTGTAATTCATTGGCAAAATGACGTAAATAACTTTGAGAAATATGTGTCTATAAAAAACCATTAAGTTTTTTTCTCAAAGAGGTAAAACCGTTAAGTTTTTTTATTTAAAAAAACAAAACAGCAAAGCGTATAGCTTTACCAGCCTGACAACACTACTTTGCCAATGGTCGTGCCAGACTCAAGTTGCGCATGGGCGGCTCGTAAGTTAGCAGCATTAATCGGCTGCATCACTTTATTCACCGTAGTTTTTAATGTGCCATCATTAATTAATTTAGCAACATGCGTCAGTATTTGGTGTTGCACATCCATATCCTCAGTTTGATACATAGAGCGGGTGTACATAAACTCCCAAACAAATGTGGCACTTTTATTTTTAAGTAAGCCTAGATCTACTGGTTGAGTAGTTTCTACAATAGCGCAAATGCTGCCTTGCGGTTTAATAAGATCAGCCATTGTTGCAAAATAAGTATCTGTGCTGTGATTACATAAAATATAGTCAACCTCCAAAAAGCCAAGCAATTTTAACTGTTCATGTAAGTTTTGATGATGATTAACCACGTGTGTTGCACCTAAATCTTGAACCCATTGCCTAGTTTCTGGGCGCGATGCTGTTGCTATCACTGTTAAACCGCCTACCTTTGCAGCTAGCTGAATCGCAATTGAACCAACACCCCCTGCACCACCAATAATTAAAATACTTTTACCTTTATTTTCGCTTGGTAGCGTTGAAACTCCTAAGCGCTCAAACAAAGCCTCCCACGCCGTAATCGATGTGAGCGGAAGTGCTGCAGACTGTTCATGCGTTAGTGTGGTGGGTTTAAGCCCTACAATGCGTTCATCTACCAAATGATACTCACTATTGCATCCTGGGCGGGTGATATCACCCGCATAATAAACAAGGTCGCCTACACAAAACAAACTAACATCCTCTCCCACTGCAACAACCTCTCCTGCTGCATCCCAACCAAGCACTTTATATTGCTTCTCTACAAACGCTCTCGGTTTACGCACTTTAGTATCAACAGGGTTCACTGCAATCGCATAAACTTTAACCAATACATCATGCGGCCGTGGTAAAAGAACCTCTAATTCAATATCAACCAGTGAAGCTGGATCTGAAATAGGCAAATAACGTGTGAGAGCAACAGCTTTAATCTTGTATCCTTTATTGAGGTTTATTAAGCATGTGCCCGCAAAAAACCGTCAAGTAATAAGTTTGATAACTAAGAATTTATTGCACATTGATTTGGCTGTAGCCAAACAAAGTGCCCGTAGCAAAGGCTAAATCAATAAGAGAGATTTGATACCCTGTTACGGCCTGTATTTCGCGTAATTGCGAATCGCCCAATTGAGTGAGTGACTCAATCACTTCGGTCATGGTACGCAAACCTTCGTTAAATTGTTTTAATTCAGCCGTATAATTGATGCCAGCAATCGCAACTTGCTGACGCGCGGCGGCAATTCTAGTCCAGTCTTGGTCAACAAAATCTAGCGCGTCTAACATTTCGCGCTTAACAGTTAAGCTCTGCAAGGCTTGTGTACTTAGGCGTTGCAAACGCTCTGTAACAGCACGATTTAACTGTGCCAGTCTAGCTTCATTGCTAAGTGGCATTTCAAAACGAAAACCAAGCGACCATTCATTAAAGGGATTATTTAAGTTTTGAAAACTTTGGCTAAAACGGCCAGTAGTATTTGAAAGCGCACCATATTGATAATCCAATGTAAAAATCGGCAAAATTTGATTTTCTAAATACGATACTTTAGTCGTTTCAGCAGCTAGCTGTAATTCTTGTGCCAATAAATCTAAGCGCTTATCTAAGGCATTCTCTACCAAGCGTTCACGATCAAATTCAAACCCAGTTAAATTAGGCTGTGTGCTAGGTAATAAATGGGTAGTATTCACATCAACGTCTATATCATTTAAAAAAAACTGCAATTGTCGTTGCGTGATTTTGAGCTGTGTTTTTGCCATCACTAAAGCATTCACTCGGTCAGCCACACCAATATTAGCTCGGTTAAGCTCGATCCTTGCACTCAAACCTTCAGTCACACGACGCTCTACCATGGCATAATTTTGACTAGCCAACATATATTGCTGTTGGCGAACTGCAAGGTTCATCCAGGCCTGATAAAGCGCCCAATATGCTTTATCTACAATGGCAATAATACGTATAGATTGTAGTTTGGTTTGAGCGTCTACTGCGCGCTGGTTAAATTCTGCAATACGAATACTCGCGGTATTGACGGCCACGCCTGCATTTCGCAAGAGTGGTTGACTCACTGAAAAACGTAAGGCTCCGTTATATTCGTTAGTAGGAAAATCATTATTTATTTTTTTATTAGCAAAATCAGTTCCGATAGTTACCAAAGCACCCGTTTGCAATGGCACAGCAATGCCAGCCTCACCCCTCACAAGTCTAGTGCGGGTGGCTTCAGTAGTGAGCTTGACGGGCTTATTATCTAAAATTGGATCAAACGAAGAAAATTTAACTGTGTCACCACTGACAATATCCTGATCCATCTCAATCACTCGTGCGTTAGCAAAAATAACTTGGTCAAATTTGGCGCGTTCTTCATTGACAAATGTTTGCGCAATATCAGGCGCGAGCATGGTAATGTTTAAAGATAAATTCTGACTTAACGCTTTCTGACGAACACTTTCAATGCTTAAAGCTTTTGCATTAGGATGCATTGCCTTAGCTATACTAAAAACATCTTGCTGGCTTAGTGTGTCTAAATTATTATTTTGAGCGTTAGTTAAACTAACAGCAGCATTTGACTTAGGTTCGTCAAGTTTAGACTTGTCTTGTAAATTTTTATCAGGGTTTAAGTTTAGATTGAGTTGAGGTTTTTTAGGAAGACCAACGTCTAATTCTTTTTTGGTTTCTTCAAAACGTAGCTTTAAATCCTCACTCTTATTGTTCGAAATACTTTCTGCATCAAACGGCGTTTGCTCCATCTCACCCTGCACATAATCACGTTGCATACGTGTTTTATCATCAGTTAGTAAGTGCTTTTCAAAAACTCCAGCCTGCGCTGAGGTCATCATTAAGGCAAACAATCCAACATAAGTCAAACGTAAATATTCTTGCATAGTTATGAGTTACGCTTAATTTGCATCGCTTTTAATCAGCGCAGATTCATGAAAACGCTGCGGAAAGCCGTTCAACACGCGCCATAGTTCATAACCAATAGTCACACGCTCTAGCAAAATCCATCCCTTAGCTGACACACCTTGGCGTAAAAAGCGTGAAGTTGGCCAATCATCTATACCATGCTCAGGCACTATAACAATTCTAAAAAAACCTGTACCGTCATCAGTAGCATCAATAAAAGAAACTTTACCAGCAAAGGTGCCAATCCCCACATTCGGCCAGCCTGAAACTTGCATCGCTGGCCAACCTGCAAACTCTAAACGTACAATGTTACCTGGCTCAATCAGGGGCGCATCCCGACTTTTTACTAATAACTCCACTGCATTTTGTCTTGCAACAGGCACGATAGTTAATAACTGTTGTCCTTGTTGTATTACCTGCGAAACACCATTAGCTTGCATCCTAAATACTGAGCCAGCTTTTGGCGCTCGTATGAGTTGCGTATCTTGCCTTGCTAAATTAACCTCAGAGGTCGTTAAATCAACTTCATTATCTGCTAACTCAGTTCTAATTTTGTTTACCAATGCCATAGTAGAATTAATCTCAGCTTCAGCATCATTTTCAACTTGGCGTATTTCAGCACTTGCTGCATTCACCTCAGCTTTTGCAGCTTTTAAATTCGCTTCTAGACTGTTTAAATTACGAGAGGCAACAGTCGCGTCTCGCTCGGCCAACTCTAGATCTCGTATTGAAACTAATCCCTCATTGAGCAAGCGTTCTAGTCGGATTTTTTGAGCTTTGGCTGCTTCAAAGTTGGCTTGTGCACCAGCTAAATTTTCATTAAAGCTTAAGACCTTTTGATTTGCCATTGATAGCTTAAAACCAGCTGCAGATACTCTGGCTGTTTTAACAGACTGTAAGCTTTTTAATTGCAGCTGATAGGCTTGTAATTCAGCAGATTTTGTTTGTGATTTAAGCATGATTAAATCACGTTGTTGGGTTAGACGATTTTTAAATTCAACATCTAAGTCACGAACTTCAACCAGCAAGTCCCCAGCTTTTACGACACTGCCCTCTTGCACATGCCACTTATCTACAATGCCAGAAACTGTCGCATTCACTGGCTGTGGTCGATCTAATGGCGTTAATGCGATCACAGAGCCCGTTGCAGTGACGTTTTGACGCCAAGGCATGAACAATATGAAAAACGGGATAATAAAGAATAATATTGCAATATAGCGAATGATTCTTTTAACTAACTCGGGTGTATTTGCAGCCGCCATCGAATGGAATTCGATTTCATCTGGTGTTATCATTTCTGCAACTCCCAGTGGTCCGTGCTGTTAAGTTCCATCACTTTATCGCAATAATTTGCAACGTCAGCATGTTTAGTAAACACTACAAGGCTCCACGAGCGGTCTTTAGCACACAACAACTGCATGACAAAATCTAACGTAGGTTTGTCAAAGTCGTCAAGTAAGTCATCAATTACCAATAAAGCTGGACTACTAATGACAGTGCGAGCCAAGCTAACAAGCTTAGACTGCACAGTCGAAAGCGGCATACCATCATGGCTCAATTTGGTGTCGATATTTTTTTCAAATTTTAATACCGTTTCTAGTAAGCCCACCTTGGTCAGTGCTTCGGTGATGTGTGCAACACCGATATTAGGCCGACCGAACCGAACGTTATTCGCTATTGAATCTTCTAGAATTTCTTGCTTTTGAATATAGCCGACCTTTTGCCTCAGTGCTTCAATGTCAAATTGCTTAATATCGATTTGATTGTATTGAATGCTCCCAGCATTAGGTGTTTTTAGCCCGACTAGTAACTCAGCAATAGTTGATTTGCCACTACCCGTTTTTGCCAAAAAAGCCATTGTCACTTTTGCAGGTATATCGAACGAGAGTTTAGTGATTACCGCCTCTTGGTTTGGGTAATCATAGCGCACATCTTTAACGCTAATTTCAATCTGATGTTGGTCGCCGATATGGCTACCACCTTGCTCTTGCGGTAGGTCTTGTATCATGCCAATTTTGTCGAAGGCAGCAACCATGCTGTAAAAAGACTCAAGATGATAGATAAAGCGCGAAAATGATGATAATACATTAAAAATAATGAGTTCAGCCGCGACAAACTGACCTAAGTTAATCTGCCCATTAATGACTAAGGTGCCGCCTAATGCGAGCATGACAGTACCTGCAGAAGCATATAAAATCACGCCCATGAGATTTTGCCTAAACAAAATCTTAAAATGCGCTTCTCGTACTTTAAGGTAATTCAGTGTTAAATTATCAATACGATTATGGGATAAGTGTTTACCTTGTAAAAACTTAAAAGCATTAATGTTATGTGCAATTGCTTCAAGCCAAGCCACAATTTGATATTTCAATACGGATTCTTGAATCGCGGTATTAATCCCATTGCGGCCCACTACGCATAAAATAAACCACATCGCGGCTAGCATTAAAATCACGATAAGTGCAAAGTAAACACTGTAAAACATAAGAACTAAACTGCCAATTAACGCTTGCAGGACAGAAGTTAGTCCAGAAGTTAGAAGAACCGCCGAAGCTTTTTGGACAGTCATCACATCCAAAAAACGATTCATAAGTTCGGCAGTATTCTGCGCATTATGTTCTTGACTAGTAGAAGTTTGTGTTTTGTCTACAGCCTCTGTCGCCGTACGAACAAAAAAACGACGCTGGATTTGCTCAGCAAGATAGAACTGTAGTACATACAAAGTGCCGGATAAAGTAAGCAGTACGAAAAGGATAATGGACACCACATAAAGAGGTTCCATGACAGCACCCATAGTAACAATATTTACCAACGCTTGGATTGCTATAGGTGTGGCTAAACTTAAAATACCGACACCAATAATTAAGAAAAGAATAGTGTAGATATCATGCGACTCAATTTTTATAAACTCTTTAACCCGACTGAGCGTTTTGATTTGAGAATTTGCCATGCGTAAAATTGATCTCTTAATTAAGAAATTTCTATTGTAAAAATCTCTTACATAACTTTATGTAATTGAAAGGTAACAGCGTGTATATATCAAGCTCGAATAAATCTCTTAATATAGTCTATCCTTATAATGTTAAGTTTCCACGACAGGTGCAATTGTTTTAGAATAGATTGGCACATATTGTACTTGAACTTTTATTTTAAATTCAAAACTTATCCAAATTTAACAGAAACTAACACACAAACTTAACCTCTTTTGACAGACACATGACCACTTCTTCCATGCTCAAACTGTTAAGCACGCAATTAGACATCACTAAGCTTAAACGACATCATCATTTTTATATTGGCCCAACTAACTCTGGCAAAACATATCTTGCGCTCACCGCCTTAGAAAAAGCTAAGTCTGGCGTTTATTTAGCACCACTACGTTTGTTAGCGATGGAAATCCGCGATAGACTTGTCGCGGCTGGTGTACCTTGCGATTTAATTACAGGTGAAGAACGTGTTTTAATGCCTGGTGCGATGCACATTGCATCAACTATAGAAATGATGCAGCCTAACAAAATCGTGGAAGTTGCAGTAATTGATGAAATTCAAATGTTACAAGACCCTAGCCGCGGTAGTGCATGGTCAACTGCTTTATTGAGCGTTCCAGCACATAAAGTATATATTTGTGGCTCTAACGCAGTGACTGCGTTGTGTACTCGCCTTTTAGATGCGCTAAATGAGCCTTATGAAATTACCTATTTAACACGCAAAACACCACTAGTACTTGAAAGAGAATCTATTTGTGGTAGACAATACAGCAAACATAAATTCAAACAAAACCTCCAAAACCACACTGCTTTTAAATTACAAAAAGGCGATGCAGTCATCGCATTTACACGCAAAGATGTGCTGACGCTTAGCGCACGCTTCAGACAATGGGGCTATAGTGTTGCAAGTATTTACGGCGCGTTATCGCCCGAAGTGCGCAGAATAGAGTCTGCTAGATTTTGCGAAGGTGCAGCAGATATTTTAGTGGCTACCGATGCGATTGGAATGGGTTTAAATTTACCTATCCGCCGCATCATTTTTTCTAGTATTACTAAGTTTGATGGCGTAGCTTCTCGATTACTGAACGCGACAGAAGTTCGCCAAATTGCAGGGCGCGCTGGCAGATATGGTATTTATGATACTGGTTATGTAAACGTACTAGAAAATGATGAACTAATACATATTCAGCACATGCTAAATGCAGATGACACCTCTGAACTTACCAAGTTGTCAATCGGGTTAAGATTTCAAGAGTTAGAAAAAACTGCAACCCTACTACACACCAAAAAAATATCTGAAATACTGACTTATCATCAAGAAAGAATATGCTCTTCAGATGATTTATTTATTGCATCGCCATTAAACACACACATTATCCAAGCAGAGATTATTGACAATACTGCACCAAATATGTCGTTAAAAGACAAGTATATATTTGTATGTGCGCCTATAACGCTAAACCTTCCTTATGAAAAAGATTACTTTTTACTCTGCTTAAAGCGCGTAGCAGACTTACAAGTTAGATTCGTTTTAAGTGAGCCGATGTGGTTGAAATCAAATGCTTCACATTTAAGAATTTCGGAGCAGTTAGAAGCCGCTGAGCTACTTAGCCATAATTTAAGCTTATATGCTTGGTTAAGCTTTAAGTTCCCAAAAATTTTTGTAGATGGTAATAAAGTGGAGGCCTTACGCTCACGTTTAAGTAAGTACATTAATGGCGCTCTGTTGATACAAAACGGATATGGTGACACAAGCCGTGAACTAGATTTAATTAAATACTAATTATTAGCCTCACCTAACGAAACGCGCGTTTTAGATAACGCTGGATTACTTGCTAAGTACTTTTTAATACCTGACAAAATGGAGCTCACCAATTTATCTTGGTAATCGTTATTGTTGAGTTTACGTTCTTCTTCTGGGTTACTGATAAAAGCAGTTTCTACCAAAATAGATGGTATGTCCGGTGATTTTAATACTGCAAAACCAGCTTGTTCGACGTGGCTTTTGTGCAATTTATTAATTTCACCTATGTGCCCAAGCACTGCTTTACCTAATTTCAAGCTGTCGTTTATTGTTGCGGTTTGCGATAAATCGAGTAAAGTACGTGCGAGTACAGGGTCTTTATCATCTAAACTTACCCCGCCGATCAAATCGGACTCGTTCTCTTTTTTCGCCAAATAACGCGCGCCAGCACTAGTTGCACCGCGTTCTGATAAAGCAAATACAGATGAACCTCGCGCAGCAGGGTTAGTAAAAGCATCGGCATGGATAGATACAAACAAGTCGGCCTGATATTTGCGCGCTTTTACAACACGACCATGTAGCGGAATAAAATAGTCACCGTCGCGCGTAAGGACAGCTTGCATGCCGTATTCATTATCAATGCGCTCTTTTAGCTTTTTCGCGATGGCTAAAGTAATGTGTTTTTCATGACTGCCGTTTGCCCCGCGCGCACCTGGGTCCTCCCCACCATGACCTGCGTCAATGGCTATTATAATTCGTCGTTTATCTTTTTTAACTTCTTGTATAGCATCTGACTTAGCTAAGGTTTTTGCTTCTGATTTAGTCACCATAGACTTATCAAGCATGACTACATCTGAGTTATTGAAGCTATTTTTCTTACTAGTTGGTAGGTCTTTTTGCTCTTTTTCCACAACGCCATCTGCTGGGTATTCAATATCAGTTGTTTTAGTAATCGAAATTGTTTTTGTAATCTCGCCATCAGTATCTATATTGCCCTCTGCGATTGGAAGCGGTTCCACGATAGCGCCTTGACTAGTACTAGTATTAATATTCGTGCTTGGATTTACCCCAGACGCAGCTTGATTATCGCGCTGCGCTAACATGGTCATTAGCGAGTCTTTTACTGGGTAAATATCCAACACTAAACGATGTTTATATTCGCCTGCAGGCTGCAGGGTAAAAGCATTTGGTTTAGCATCGCTTTTCAAATCCACTACTAAGCGCACTACGTTCGCTTTAAATTTTCCCACCCTCACCTGTTTAATATAAGGGTCGCTAGAGAGAATTTTGTCGGCTAAAGATTTCACCACTGGGTTAAGGTCAATGTCTTCAATATCAACAACCACGCGGTCAGGCTCTTTAATAACAAGCATTTTGTAAACAAATGCGTTATTAGCCTCTAAAGTAATACGTGTGTATTCTTGGGCTGGCCAAACGCGAGCAGCCACAACAATATTAGCTGCATAGACGAAGGTATTGCCAAACATAAGAGTGCTAAAAAGAATTAAAAATGAAGCGAATCGAACAAGCCAGTGAGTTTGGCTATTTTTAAGGTGGTGAGTGTTGTTTAAAATCAAATGCATATTTAAGCCATCAATCATAACAATGTTGTTGCAGTTACAGCTTTCAAAACCGCGCTCCCTTGATGAGTATGGGCACTCAAATTGACGCTTCTGCCCACATCTTTAATTTCAAACACTACATTCAAATCTGGTGTTGGCAAGCAATTCCCTGCTTTTTCTGGCCACTCTACTAAACACACGCTTTGCGCATTAAAATAGTCTCTAAAACCCGCTACCTCCCATTCTTCTTCATCATTAAAGCGATATAAGTCAAAATGATAAAACTGACAGTTTGCAATAAAATAGCTTTCAACCAAATTGTAAGTAGGGCTCTTAACTTTACCCAAATAACCCAGGGCATGCAACAAACCCCGTACCATCGTGGTTTTTCCTGCACCCAGATTACCGTGTAAATAAATATTTAAGTTAGGCTGCATTGCTAGCGCTAATTGTGCGGCAAATTTTAGCGTAGCAGCTTCATCTATCAGTACTAACGTTAAATCAGGTGTAAAATTAATCGCCATGACTATTTCACCTATTCATCTAAAACAACTTACCACAGACATTAAAAGTTGGGGCTTGGAACTCGGTTTTAATGAAATTGGCATTAGCGATACTAATTTGCAAATGGCAGAAATTGAACATCAGGCTTGGATTGCAAAAGGTTTTCATGGTGAGATGGATTATATGGCAAAACATGGGGTGAAGCGAACCCGCCCTGCCGAACTAGTAACAGAAACTATACGGGCAATTTCTGCAAGGCTAGACTACCTACCGCCCAACGCTGAAAATAGCGGAAGCATTATGCAAAATACCAGCAAAGCGTTTATTTCACGTTATGCATTGGGGCGTGATTACCACAAAGTCATGCGCAATAAATTACAAAAATTAAGCAATAAAATTCAAACAGAGGTCAGCGCGCTTAATATAAAACATGCGGCACAATTTCCTTTTGAATACCGTGTTTTTACAGACAGCGCGCCAGTATTAGAAGTCGCCTTAGCGCAAAAAGCAGGGCTAGGTTGGCGAGGTAAACATACGCTTTTGCTTAATAAAAATCATGGCTCATGGTTTTTTCTTGGGGAAATATATTGCAACTTACCATTAATAATCGATGCTCCTACGACTAATCACTGTGGCACTTGCACAAACTGTATAGACGTTTGCCCTACGCAAGCCATTGTCGCACCTTATAATGTGGATGCTAGACGCTGCATATCATACTTAACCATTGAGCTTAAAGGTAGTATTCCGCTAGAATTTAGACCGCTCATCGGCAATAGAGTGTATGGTTGCGATGACTGCCAAATTTATTGTCCTTGGAATAAGTTTGCTGAAGTCACGCAAGAACCCGACTTTAAGGTAAAAAATGGTTTAGATAATATTAGCTTAGTAGAATGCTTTAGTTGGTCTGAACAAACTTTTAAGCAAAAAATGGCTGGCAGCGCTATTTATAGGATTGGCTATAAGCAGTGGCTGCGTAACATTGCAATTGGTTTAGGCAACGCTGATAGTAGTGCAGAAATTATTAGCGCACTGCAAAGCCGCGCGAACGATGAATCTGAGCTATTGCGCGAGCATGTAAGTTGGGCTTTAGCACAGCATTTTTAAATAAGCCCAAAAATATTCTAAAACATTGTCGCAGAAAATGTGTCTGTATAAATCCGTTAAGTATTTTTACTGCAAAGTACAATGCCTTAAACTTCACTTGATTAATAACAGTATTTAAAGGAAATAAGATGACCAAAATAAGTGATAAACGTACATCTAAATTTGCATTTGCAAGTTTAATTTTACTGGCGGTTACAGTCACTAGCCACGCCGAAGACGCTGCAAGTAACTCTCTAGGCTTAAAAAAAATGACTGGTTTTAAAATGCCAGAATCTGTATTACAAGCCAAAGACGGCACGATTTACATCTCTGAAATTGGCGAGCGCGACATAGATGGCGACGGTCAAATTAGTAAAATTGACGCGCAAGGCAAGGTCACTGCATTTTCTACAGGTATGGACGACCCGAAAGGGCTGGCACTAATAGGCGACAAGCTCTACGTAGCTGATAAAATGCGCGTGCTAGAAGTAAGCAAAGACGGTACTTGGCAAGTATATGGCGCGCAAATGGCTTTTCCTGGAACGCCACAGTTTTTGAACGATTTAGTAGCAGATAAACGTGGTAACTTATACATAAGCGACAGTGGCAATACTAAAACTGGTGGGCAGGTTTTTAAAATCACTAAAAATGGCGTTATAAGCATTGTTGTTGACAGCAAAAACCCTGACATACTCGCACCAAATGGCTTACTAATGGATGGGCATAAAAACTTGCTAGAGGTTGATTTTGCCTCAGGTATTTTATATCGTATAAACTTGAAAACTGGCAAAATGACAAAGCTGGCGGAAGGTTTTGGCGGTGGCGATGGTTTAGTGCGGACTAAATCCGGCGAGATTTATGTAAGCGACTTTAAAGGCGGAAAGGTTTACCATTTACGAAACGGTAACCCAGTATTGATTAAAGAAGGCTATATAAGCGCGGCTGATATTGCGCTTTCTAACGACGGCAAAACCCTGATGGTGCCTGACATGAAGGCTGGCGAGTTAGATTTTATTAGCATTAAGTAATTGGCTAAAATGTGTCTATAAATAAACGTTAAGTTTATTTAATCTAAATGTTAAACGTTAAGTTTATTTAGTTTAAAAAGTGAAACGTTAAGTTTAAATCTCAAAATATGTGAAACGTTTACATTTTACGCATTTTGAGATAAATGCTGATAAGCCAACATTGCAGCACCAATGACACCAGCTTGGTCTCCCATAGTTGAAATTTTGACATTTACTTTGCTTCGCAAGGCTGGAATTAAATCTTGCTCCATTTGAGCAACAAACGTTGCTTGCATAAGCGTCCATGCACCACTCATTCCACCGCCGATAATGACATCTTTTACATCGATTATCTTTAGCATGTGTGCTAAAGCCTGCGCTAAGCTACTGCCAGCTAAGGCGTACGCCCCTTGCGCTGCAATATCACCTTGATTTGCGCGCTGGGCGATTTCAGTAGCGCTGCAGTGTTCGCCAGTAGTCACAAAGTAGCTAATAGCTACACCACTGGCTGAGGCATATTGTTCCATACAACCTAGATTACCGCAGCCACAAAGTCTGCCTTTAGGCGCAACAATAATATGTCCAGCTTCCATCGCCACACCGTGTGCTCCTTGCCACGGCTTGCCATTTAAAACTAAACCACCGCCTACACCTGTTCCTAAGCCCAAATAAATTAATTGTTCTAGATCTGCTTGTCTGCTGAATTCGCCATAGGCGGCGACTAGTGCATCGTTTTCTGTAATAACGGGTAGCTGAATAATTTGGCTTAGATCTGCGCTTAAATCCACATTGCTTAACCCTGGTAAATTAGGCGATTGTGAGATTTTTTGCGTATTTGGGTCAATAAAACCAGGAAATCCAATACCAACGGCTGAAACTTGCGGGTATTTTTGCCGCACGCTTTGAACGGCATCGGCAATGGTATTTAAAATACTTTGCCATGCTTGGTTTGGCTGGCTGGCATGAGTTTTACATAAGCTAGAAAAATCTGCTTGAAAACGAACTTCTTCTATTAAATACGCGGTTTGCGCCTCATTGGTTTGGAAGCTAACTACCCCCAAGCGTAAGTTTGTGCCGCCAATATCAATGCCAATTAACACCGTCATTTTAATTTAAACTAATAGCGTTTTGAATGTATGACTGCATTGGCAAAGTCGCTTATTTGCCAGTCTTTCAGTTGTGACCAATCAAATCGCCAATGCCAATTACCCGTAGATGTGCCAGGCACATTCATGCGGTGCGTGCCGTCTAAACCTAAAATATCCTGCATTGGTATAATCGCCAAATTCGCTCTAGTTTCTAACGCCATAATGATCAAATCTCGAGGCATGCTCGCTACATGCTCTTCAGAATGTAAAGCTGCTAAATAAGCATGGAAATAATGGCGCTGCTGATCATCTAACGCGTTGTACCAACCTACTGTCGTGTCATTGTCATGCGTGCCCGTATAAACCACGCTATCAGGCTCAATGTTGTGCGGTAAATACGGATTATCATCTTGTCCACCAAAGGCAAACTGCAGAATCTTCATCCCAGGTAAATGATATTTTTCGCGTAGCGCATCCACTTCTGAAGTAATAATGCCGAGATCTTCTGCAATTAAAGTAACGTTTGGTAATGCGTGTTTAATGGCTTTTAGCAAAGGGCAACCCGGCGCTGTAACCCATTGACCATTCATCGCTGTTTCTTCAGTGGTAGGAATCTCCCATGCGGCTTCCAAACCTCTAAAATGGTCTATACGTACCATATCAAACAACTCACTCTGTGTTGCCATGCGTGAAACCCACCAGCTAAAACCATCGGCTAGCATTGCGTCCCAGTTATAATGCGGGTTTCCCCAGCGTTGCCCAGTGGTAGAAAAATAGTCTGGTGGTACTCCTGCAACAACCGTCATATTTTTATCAACATCTAGCTTAAAAAACTGCGGCTCTGCCCATACATCGGCACTGTCGTACGCAACAAAAATTGGAATATCTCCAAATAAGCGCACATCTTTGCTGGCCGCGTAGCTTTTAAGCGCATGCCATTGGCTAAAAAATAAATACTGTGTAAATTGAATGCGCGTGATGTCGTCCGCTAATTCTTTTTTTGCAAGCTTTAATATGCTTTCATCTCTATTTTTATAAGCTTCTGGCCAGTATTGCCAGCCAGTTTGGTTGAACTTAATACGAATTGCTATGAATAATGCAAAATCCACTAACCAGTGCGCTTGTTTTTTGCAGAAAGCTTTAAAAGCGATTTTTTGTTTTGCGTATAAACCGTCTGTGATTTGCTGGTTAAAATTTTGATAAGCTTTATCAAACAAATGCGCTTTTGGTTGCGTGGTGCCATGAGTATCATCTAGCACTAAATCATCTGGCGATAGCAATCCGTCAGCAACTAAAGTTTCTAAACTAATAAAATCTGGGTTACCTGCATGCGCCGACAAACATTGGTATGGCGAGTTGTCTGCGTGCGGCATATTAATAGGCAATGTTTGCCATACTTTAACCTTCATTTGTTGCAATACATCTACAAACTTTTTAGCATCAGCACCTAAATCACCTACATAGTTCGCGCTAGGTAGCGAGCTAATGTGCAACAAAACACCTGCCTCACGCACTTGTGTTAAATTATAATTCGTAGATAAGGTATCGTTTTCTTGCGTCATGTTTTAAGTATTAGTAATTGAGTCGCAAAAAGTGTTATTTAAATAATGTGTCTGTAAAAAGCGGTTAAGTTTTTATTTTTAAATCAATGAATTAGCTATTACCACGACGCATAGTTCCAGAATTTTCTGAATCTCCGCCGCCTGCGCTAATGGCATGCTGCAAAACATTCGGCACGGGTTGTTTTAATAATTGATACAGGTTTACAAGGTTTCGACGGTAAAGTTTATCAAAGCTCGCTACGCTGTCTGACGAGTTGTAATCACCAAACCACCAAAACCAATCTGAGCCTTCGCAAATAGCTAATTGGCGCTCGCATTCCGCTAATTCTTTTGGGCCAAGTTGATGCCGTGACAGCACTTGGTCATAGATTTTTTTAGCATCGCAGAGTAAATCCCAAGCTAAGTTTTTATCTTTACTACCTATCCATGTGCTAAAAGTACCATATACCCAACTTCCCGCTGCAACTTGCGGTAATATTGGCGCTACAATATTTTTATTAAGATATTCATCTGACTTATACAAATCCACCATATCACTAAACGTGGTCATTTCAATATCTGCATGACTGCTTAACGCGGCATATAGCTCACTTAAAAAATAATAGCCGTTATACGGGTAATATTCCCAAGCATTTTCACCGTCTAAAATTACACTGACCACTTTGGCTTGTGTGCCCGTATTATTAGCTTGAATATGTTCTAGTGAACTGACAAAGTCATTAACAGCGTCGCTAGAGTGTGTCTTTGCATATTCAAAACCAATTTTGTCTGAAAGCTGGTCATCTCTAAAAAAGCATAAAATATCGTGTTCGCCGTTGGTAATTCGATACGGCTGAAATAAATATGCATCTTTATCATCTGTAATCAAATGGGATTTAATCATGCTATTAACCAACACGGCCTGACCAGTAGCTGCCCATTCCACGCCATACTCTGCCATTAAAGCTAATGCTGCATGTGACACACCACCTTCTGCTGGCCACATACCACGCGGTGTTTCGCCGAACAATTCTGCATGATATTTTTTAGCGTTAAGCACGTGCGAAACTGCGCGCGCTTGTCCGCCCATATATTTTCTATTTTCTGGCAATGGCGCATCTGGCATTGCATCTATGGTTGCCCTAAACTCTAACAACAAAGGCAAAATTGGATGGTAGTAAGGAGTGGTAGTAATTTCAATTTGCTTGGTTTGCATTAACGCTTTGTAACGTGGCACTAAACCTGTAATCGTTTCGCCAATTACGTTAAAAAGTTTTTTTCTGTCTTCAAGCGTGAATAAAGCGCCTTTAGTCATCAACGCTTGTATCTTAGTGTTGTAGCGCCGCAGGCTCTCACCACACCAAGCTAAGTGGTACCACACTAATAAGTCTGCTTTATATTGCGCCGATAAATAATGGAACTCGTCATCATCCATCATTGGCTCGACTAGCTGATATAGATGGAGCAAGCGTTGATAATGCGGAAAAGGGCTCAACATTTTTTCGTGATGGCTTTTAAAACAACTTTTAACTATCAATCTACATTGCTCATGACTAACGTCCACCAAATTTGGCTCAACGAGTAATTTAAGCAAAGGATCGCGAATATCGTTTTGCGCAAATTGCGCTGTATAGTCTTGCAGTTGGTCTAGCAAAATTGGCACGAAATTAAATGTCACCCGCGCTTTCGGGTTTGCTTCAAGGTGATATGCCATATCGCTGTAATCTTTAATCGCGTGCAAGTAAGTCCAAGGCAGCACATACTCATTGCTTATAATGTCGCGGTAATCTGGCTGATGCATGTGCCAGTAAAGGTTGAGGTACAGTTTAGGTTTTAATGTTTTTACAGACATTGCATTCTCGCTGAGTCGATAGGTGTGGCGCTTATTCTATTATTTAAGTCGGTAAAAGTCTTGCCCCAACATATCTGGTGTTACTAAAGTAATCCCTTTCTCTGAAACATAAAAACGTTTAGCATCTAAGGCTAAATCTAAGCCAATTTGCATGCCTTCTGGAATATTGCAACCACGGTCTATCACTACATTTTTGAGCACAACATGTCTATTAACCGTTACTTTTGGCAAAATTACCGAGCCTTGAATATCACAATAGCTATGTACACGCACATCCGAAAAAAGCACAGAGTCGTCAACAGCAGAGCCACTAATTAAGCAACCGCCAGAAATCAACGAATCGGTTGCAACACCTCGCCTGCCATCACTATTAAATACAAATTTGGCAGGCGGCAATTGCTCTTGGCACGTCCAAATTGGCCATTCTCTATCATATAGGTTAAGCTCAGGTATGACTTTTGTAAGTTCCATATTGGCCTCCCAATAGGCATCTATCGTGCCTACATCACGCCAATAACAATTATTGTCTTTGGCACCCACGCAGCTTTCCGTAAATCTATGTGCTTGTACACGATATTTTTTAATGAGGTAAGGAATAATATCGCTCCCAAAATCATGGCTAGATTTTGGGTCATCCGCATCACGAATTAACTGCTCATATAAAAATTTGGCATTAAAAACATAAATACCCATACTGGCAAAAGCATAAGTCTCATCTCCTGGCATATGTTTTGGATTTTCTGGTTTTTCTGCAAACTCAATCACTCGATCAGTATTGTCTACTGCAAGAACACCAAAACCTTTGGCTTCCTCTAATGGAACGTTAATGCAAGCAATCGTCATAACTGCATTACTTTTAGCATGTGTTGCAAGCATTTTTCCATAATCCATTTTGTAAATATGGTCACCTGCTAGAATCAATACATACTCAGCACGACCCTCGCGTAACAAATCTACGTTTTGATACACCGCATCTGCAGTGCCACTGTACCATTCTTCAGAAACTCTTTGCTGCGCGGGAATAATATTGACGTACTCGTTAAACTCACCACGTAAAAAACCCCAGCCGCGTTGAATATGCTGAATGAGACTTTGCGATTTATATTGTGTTGCAACGTTGATACGACGAATACCAGAGTTAATACAGTTAGACAGAGGAAAGTCGATTATGCGGAATTTTCCACCGAATTGCACAGCAGGTTTAGCGCGCCAGTCTGTTAAGTTCTTTAAACGACTACCTCTACCACCAGCTAGAATAATAGCTACGGTGTTTTTTGTTAGGTTACTAATAAATCTATCTGAGTACAGTTCTTGGCTCATACTTCTTCTCCAAAATTTCTTATTTATACCACTTGACTTGTATTGCTCGTTGGTTAGTATTTTTTTGCACCTAATGATAATTATATCTTATGCTTTTATTCTAATTTGTAACGCTTTTTTATCTAATTTTTGCAAATGTAAATGAATTGGTCATATTTTGTTACATTTTGTTACATTATA
>JBDNJL010000121.1:0-8610 GCA_041687795.1 Methylotenera sp.
GTTACCCTTACTAATTTACCTTGCGGCTGCTCGATTTGATAATGCAAACCACGCAATACATTTTTATCAGACTTAGAATGGTTGTCCTGCACGAAGTGCGATTTAATACCAGTAAGCAATTGAAATTGTTCTTGATTAAAGCTCTCGTAAAAAAAGCCTCTATCATCACCAAACACTTTAGGCTCTAAAATTAAAACATCAGGAATCGCCGTTTGTACTATCTTCATGATTAAAACGTATGCTCACTTAGTACCAATTTTAAATACTGTCCGTAATTATTTTTAATATATTTATCGGCCAACATATCTAGCGCCTCTGCACCAATAAACCCCATGCGATACGCAATTTCTTCAGGGCAGGCAATCTTCAAACCTTGGCGCTTTTCTATGGTTTCGATAAAAGATGAAGCTTCAAGCAAAGACTCGTGTGTGCCTGTATCTAGCCAAGCGATGCCCCGACCCATGACCTCCACTAACAAATCTCCATTATCTAAGTAGTGTCGATTCACATCAGTAATTTCTAACTCGCCGCGCGGAGATGGCTTTAAGCCTTTAGCAATTTCAATCACATGATTGTCGTAAAAATATAAACCTGTCACTGCATAGCGGGATTTTGGTCGTTGTGGCTTTTCTTCTAAACTAATGGCTTGGCCTTGTTTATTAAACTCCACCACGCCGTAACGTTCAGGGTCTCGCACTTGATAAGCAAACACGGTAGCACCTTGCAAACGCTTTGTGGCTCTTTGCGTAGTTTGCGCGAGCTCGTGACCGTAAAAGATATTGTCACCTAATACTAATGCACAACTGTCGTTTCCAATAAACGCTTCACCAATAATAAACGCTTGCGCTAAACCATCTGGTGAGGGTTGCACTGCATATTCAATCTGCATACCCCATTGGTTGCCATCAGCCAGCAACTGCTTAAAACGTGGCGTATCTTCAGGTGTAGAAATCACTAGCACCTCTCGAATGCCAGCCAGCATCAACGTGGTCAACGGATAATAGATCATCGGTTTATCGTAAACAGGTAGCAATTGTTTAGAAACCACTTGTGTGACTGGGTAAAGTCGCGTGCCAGAACCTCCTGCTAAGATAATGCCTTTCATGCTAGCTCTTCTCCACGTTCTGAATAGTGTGTTTGCACCCAATTACGGTAATCACCGCTGGTGACATTTTTTACCCAAGTTTGATTTTTTAGGTACCAGTTCACCGTTTTTTCAATGCCTGTTTCAAAAGTTTCCGCTGGCTTCCAGCCTAGTTCATTAGCAATTTTAGTCGCATCAATTGCATAACGCTGATCGTGTCCGAGCCTATCGGTCACATGCGTAATTTGCTCGGCGTATGTTTTACCATCGGTTCGCGGTTGTTTTGTATCTAACATGCGGCATAGCGTTTTCACCACTTCAATATTTGGCTTTTCATTCCAGCCGCCAATGTTATAGACCTCACCGACTTTACCCGCTTCTAGCACACGTCTAATGGCCGCACAGTGGTCTTCTACATACAACCAATCTCTAATTTGCTGTCCATTACCATAAATAGGTATCGGCTTACCTGCAAGCGCATTATGAATCGTTAAGGGAATGAGTTTCTCCGGAAAATGATGCGGGCCATAATTATTTGAGCAATTAGTCGTCAATGTAGGTAAGCCATACGTATGATGATAAGCGCGCACTAAATGGTCAGAGGATGCTTTAGAGGCTGAATATGGGCTATTTGGCGCATAAGCATGTTGCTCGGTAAACGCGGCATCGTCTTTGCCTAATGAGCCATAAACCTCATCGGTAGAAATATGCAGAAATCTAAAGTTATTTTTATGTTCCGCGTGCAAGCTTGTCCAATATGCACGTACTTCCTCAAGCAAATGAAAAGTGCCAACCACATTGGTTTGAATAAAATCTTCAGGTCCATATATCGAGCGATCGACGTGACTTTCTGCAGCAAAATTGACCACCGTACTAGGTTGATGCTCTGAAAGTAACTTTGTTATCAATGCTCTATCGGCAATATCACCACGCACAAACGAATAGTTGGGATGATGTTGAATCGTATGCAGATTCTCTAAATTACCTGCGTAAGTGAGTTTGTCTAAATTCACAACCTCGCCTAATCCCAAATTGACCCAAGCTAAAATAAAGTTAGCGCCAATAAAGCCTGCGCCGCCAGTGACGATAATAGTATTATTCACTTAATTACTCTCTAAAGTTTTTAGGGTTTGCTATCTAGCCTAGATAACTTAACGGTTATTTACAGACACATTTTTAACTTTATTTCTGCAGCTTTGCCATATACTCGTCATGCAAAGCCAACTCACTTTCATTTGCGCGCTTCACGATTAATGGTGTGCTTTGAAATATCGTTTGTGCTGCACTTAATTGACTTGAAGAATTTTGATAATGGTCTAAACCCATCATCAAACTCTCTTGCCCACGTGTCATTGCCATGTAGACTTCTGCAAGCAACTCTGCATCCAACAGCGCACCATGTAATGTACGCTTAGAGTTATCAATACCAAAATGTCTGCATAGGGCGTCTAAATTATTACGTTGCCCAGGACGAGAGTCTTTCGCTATTCTCAGCGTATCAATAATTTTACCGCTAAACGTAGTTAAGGGCTGCATATCTATGCGCCCAAGCTCGCTATTTAAAAAACCAATATCAAATGGTGCGTTATGAATAATCAATTCAGCACCAAGAATAAAACTGATGAATTCTTCTGCAATCGCCTCAAATAAAGGTTTATCTTGTAAAAATTCTAAAGTAATCCCGTGCACCTCTTGCGCAGCTGCATCAATTTCACGCTCAGGATTCAAATATACGTGGTAATGATTATTGGTTGGGCGGCGGTTAATCATCTCAACAGCTGCAATTTCAATAATACGATGCCCTTGTGCGGGGTACAAGCCTGTAGTTTCAGTATCTAAAAATATTTGTCGCATGATTTTTTAACTCGAATTTTCAAAAAAAATTTGACTCAATGAATGGCTAAAAAGCTGAATAACTTAAAGTTTTGTCTTTTTTATCAAACGCATTTAACTTTTGGCTTTTAAAATTAAATAAACTTAACGTTTGGCTTTTAAAATTAAATAAACTTAACGTTTGGCTTTTAAAATTAAATAAACTTAACGTTTGGCTTTTAAAATTAAATAAACTTAACGTTTGGCTTTTAAAATTAAATAAACTTAACGTTTATTTATGGACACATATTCACAAAACATTAATCAATTGCTTCAACGCCTTTATTTGCAAGCATATCAGCACGCTCGTTACCAATATTGCCGGCATGTCCTTTCACCCAAATCCACTCTACTTTACGCTCTGCAGAAACATGCGTCTGCACCAGAGCATCTAAAACACGCCATAAATCATCATTTTTCACAGGTTTTTTATCAGCAGTACGCCAATTTCGCACTTTCCAGCCCATTATCCATTCTGTCATGCCTTTTTGCACGTACACAGAATCAGTAAATATTTTAATATGACATGGGCGTTTCAATGCCTCTAAAGCGCGAATCACCGCAGTAAGCTCCATACGGTTATTAGTCGTGAGCTTTTCTCCTCCAAAAAGCTCTTTTTCGCGACCTTCAAAGATTATCCAAGCACCCCAACCACCTGGACCTGGATTCCCTTTGCATGCGCCATCCGCATAAATTTCTACAGTCTTTATAATCATATATTATTGTTTAGCTTGACTTCTTTTTAATAATCTTATTAGCAGGTTTTTGCGTAGTTTGTGCCAAAAGTCTAGATTTTAAGCTCGTTTTTTTCCAATTTGGTTTTATCGGCATCATACCAACCACACGTTTTTTAGCGACAATAAAATATACGCCACCTAATGCATTTAAATATCTCTTACCTAAGTTATCCATTACACCAAAACGTTGATGCCACTTTGCACTTTCACATGGTGGAACGTAGCAACTCATTTTATGTGCCATAATTTCGAATCCTAACAAAGCTAGCCAGTCTTTTAAGCGGGCTAATCCAATGAAATTGCCATGCCAAGGATAAGTTTTTTGTGACGAACTTAACGCTTTTTTATAAGCAGATTTTGCGCCCCAAGCACTCATAGGGTTAAATCCAGAAATTAGCAAATGGCCTTCAGGCATCAATACTCTAGAGGCTTCACGCAAAGTTTGATGCGGCCGTTCACTAAACTCCAATCGATGTGGAAGTAACAATAAATCTACACTCATATCTGCAAAAGGTAAAAAATCATCTTCGCATAACAAATCTGTTATAGCGTTTTTGTTTACTGATTTCAGATTATATGCAGATAATTTATAGCGATTGGGAATCCGTGAATTGCTTAGCAAGTTCATTTCTGCACAGCCCATTTGTAGTGCATTAAAGCCAAAAAAATCGAATACAGCTTCATCAAATAAAACTTGCTCATGCGCTTGCAAATATTGACATGCAGTTGATTGTTGCCAAATCAGCTCAGCTGAGTCTGGCTCAGAAAAGCTGTGTTTAGATGGATCAATATTAGTTTCTATTGACATTTCTTTTTCTAAACCGAATGATGGGGGTATGTCGCATAAGTTACAAATTATACCTATTTCCGCCTTTGAAGATAATTACATCTGGTTACTGCACAATGGTAAGCAGGCAATTGTGGTTGATCCAGGCGATGCGACGCCTGTAATTGTCGCATTAAACACGTTAAATTTACAGCTACAAAGCATCTTAATCACACATCATCATCACGACCATATAGACGGTGTAAAAGCACTGATGCAGGCTTTTCCCAACGTAATGGTATATGCACCAAGCCAAGAAAAATATAGCTTTAAACACGCGTCAGTCTTTGAACCAAATATTATTCAATTTGAAGACTTTAATCATCATAATAAACCTTTAAGTTTCTCAGTTATCAATTTACCTGGACATACTTTAGGGCACGTAGCTTATTATGCCAAAGGCATTTTATTTTGCGGTGACACTTTGTTTGGAGCGGGTTGTGGTAGGTTATTTGAAGGCACACCAGCGCAAATGTACACTTCATTACAAAAACTAGCGGTTTTACCTCAAGACACGCAAGTATTTTGCACGCATGAATACACGTTACACAATATTCACTTTGCACTAACGCTTGAGCCCAAAAATAAAGCACTATTATCGCGCTTAACTGACACTCAAAAACTCAGACAGAACAATTTACCCAGCCTACCGTCTAGCATCCATTTGGAACTATGCACCAATCCATTTCTAAGATGTAATACGCGAGAATTTCAGCGCGCAATTCAGCAATCTATCTCATTAAATAGTACAGATCCTTTAAATATATTCACCACAATTCGGCAAATGAGAAATCTTTACTAATCATTAACATAGAGAATATATTTAAAGTAATAATTGATTATATTTTATTGCCATTTTCACTTGACTATATATAAAGCTGTTAGTTACTATTAGTCATGGTTTTATGACAATGGTAATTCAAAAGTGACTCAAAACAAGCTTCAACACATTTTTTTGCAGATGCACCAAATGTCAGTGCGAAAAATATCAATGCAAACTGTCACCTTTACATTAGCTATACTACCAGCGCTAAGTGCAATCACTTCTATCAATGTTTATGCTGACTCCAACGTGCTTGGTGACGAGATTACCGTCTATGCAGATGAGGAATATACTTACACGCCCTTTAAACCGAGTACCTTAAACTCAGAAATTGACGCGAGTAATTCACGTTTAAATGATAAAAAGCAATACTTAAGTGATGATGGCAGTTCGCCAATTCTAAGCACGACCATCCAAAATAAAATAAATAAAAACACAGGCAACAAAGATGTCGATAGCATGGTTAGCCAACAAAATGAAGACCTCTGGCAGCGCATTAAAAATGGTTACGCCATTCCAAACAGTGCCTCTGCACTCATTGTGAATCATGAAAACTGGTATAGTAGCCGTCCAGATTACATGAAGCGCATGATAGAACGCAGCCAAAAATACTTATTCCATATTGTTGAAGAAGTGGAAAAACGTGGCATGCCAACTGAAATTGCGCTACTACCAATGATAGAAAGTGGTTACAACCCTCAAGCTTATTCACGCAGTCATGCTTCCGGCATTTGGCAATTTATCCCTTCAACTGGCAAGCACTTTGGCTTGAAACAAAACTGGTGGGTGGATAATCGTCGTGATGTCACAGCTGCTACCAATGCGGCTTTAGATTACTTACAAAAACTACATGGTATGTTTGGTGCTTGGAACTTAGCTTTAGCCGCCTACAACGCAGGAGAAGGTACTGTTTCACGTGCTATAGAGCGTAATCGCAAACTGGGATTATCTACTGACTACGAAAACTTACAGCTATCAGACGAAACAAAAAACTATGTACCAAAATTACAAGCCATTAAAAACTTAATGACAAACCCCAGTGATTACGGCATTGAAATTCAAACCATTGCAAACACCGCCTACTTTAGTACTGTAAAAGCGCCTGCACAAATTGATGCACATTTAGCAGCCAAATTTGCCGAAATTAGTGATGATGAGTTTTTAGCGTTAAATCCTAGCTATAATCGCCCAGTCATTACCAACAATAGCAAAAAAGACGATGCACACGATTTATTACTGCCAATCAAAAATATACAAACTTTTCAAGACAACTTAGCTAACAACAATAAGCCGCTATCTATTTGGCAAACATATGTTACAAAGCGTGGTGAGCTTATGACTAGCATTGCCAAAAAGTTCGGTATTCAGCTCGCCCAACTGCGTAATGTTAACGATTTACCAACTAATAAAAAGATCAAAAAATCATCTACTATTTTAGTACCGAATACTTTGGTAAATAATGGCAACAATATTAATAGCGCTAATTCTGCAGATGCAGAAATGAATAACGTTGTAGGAATTGAACCGAAAGCAAAAACCAACGTCAGAAGAGCTGGTAAAACAGCCAATAAATCTTCTAACAAAAAGAAAACTTATATCGTGAAACGTGGAGATACATTGCATAGCATTGCACAACAATTTTCTGTTGATGTAGGTGATATAAAACGTTGGAATAAAGCATTAACTTCACGTATTCAACCAGGTCATAGAATTACCATTCTATCTAGCGAAGCTTAAGTTGCGACGAAATGCAGCTTGTGATTTAAATACCTTGATGTAAAACAATTACCTTAAATATGACTAGCTCGCTTTTAAAACTTAACCCTTTTTCACAGACACATTTCTGCAAACTCATCTTTTCATTGGCATTTGCTTCATTAGTGGCTTGTGGTAACAATAACACTAACAACACGGCAAATATTGATTACAGCAAAAATTACCCGCCTGAAGATGGTGGCACAATGGTAGACGCAATCACTGGAGAGCCTTCCAGCTTAATTTATATGGTTGCGGGTGAGTCTGCATCTGCTGCAATTGCATCTAATATTTTCAACAAGTTACTCAAATACGATAAAAATTTAGATTTAATAGGTGAATTAGCAGAAAGCTGGCAAATATCGCCAGACCAAAAAACTATTACTTTTAAGCTAAAGTCTAATTTAAAATGGGCAGACAACAAACCACTCACAAGCGCGGATGTTTTATTTACTTGGCAAGCCGTCATTGATGAAAAAACCGCCAGTCCATACGCCTCAGATTTCCAGTTAGTGAAAAAGGCTGAAGCACCGGATGCAAACACTTTCAAAGTGACTTATGACCAAGCCTATGCCCCAGCTTTAGATAGCTGGGCTGGGCTGCAAATTTTGCCTGAACATTTGCTCAAAGGGCAAAACTTACATACTACGGCTTTTGCTCGTAAACCTATTGGCAGCCATTATTACAAACTTGACACTTGGAATAACGGTGAAAATTTAAAATTATCACGCAATCCAAACTCTGTGCTCGGCCCAGCTAAGATTGATAAATTAGTCACGCGCATTATTCCAGATAACTCTGCACAGTTTTTAGAGCTGATGGCAGATAATATTGACTCTATGGGTTTAGACCCCATTAAATTTTCGCGTATTGTCCCCTCACGCCCTGACTTAGAAAAAAAATTAGCGCTCTACAAAGAGCTCGGTAATAGTTACACTTATCTAGGTTTTAATCTTAAACGTAAACCTTTTGATGATATACGTGTTCGCTTAGCGATTAATTACGCGATTGATAAACAAGAAATAATTGATGGCGTGTATTTAGGGCTAGGTATTAATATCTCATCACCCTATAAACCAGGTACACGCTGGAGTAACCCAAGCGTACAACCGTATGGTTATGATGTTGGAAAAGCTAAAGCATTACTCAAAGAAGCTGGTTTTATAGATACCGATGGTGACGGCATCGTAGAGCTAAATGGTAAACCATTCGCTTTTGAAATTTTAACTAACCAAAATAAAGAGCGAGAAAAATCAGCAGTTCTAATACAACGCAGGCTCAGAGCGGTAGGTATTGATGTAAAAATCCGCGCCATTGAATGGGCAAGTTTTATCAGCCGCTTTATTAAAACTGGTGATTTTAATGCAGTAATTTTAGGCTGGGGCTTAGGTTTAGACCCTGACCAATTCAGTATTTGGCACTCTAGCCAACAAAAGCCTGGGCAATTTAATTTTATTGGTTATAACAACCAAGAGGTTGATAAGCTTTTAGAGCAAGGTCGCACCGAGCTAGA
>JBDNJL010000122.1:0-3243 GCA_041687795.1 Methylotenera sp.
CAACTCAAACTCTTGTTCAAAATCTAAATTTTTACGATTCGCTGACATCGCAAACAATACTTGATTACGCTCACTGCCATTTGAAGCTTTGAGTAGCAACCACACGCGACGTTCACGAATATATAGCATAGAAAAAATACCTAACACTAATAATACCGAACCCAAATACACCCATTTTTGGCCTGGTGATTTAGTCAATTGCAAGCCACTGGCTTCTTTATGCTCAAAATTGGCTAACTGAAGATAATACGGCGTGCCATAAAAAAACATATCGCTAAACGCATTTAAGCTCTCTTGCACTAACGTTTGTGACTCTGCACTGTTGACCAATAATGGTCTTTTATTTGCAGCCAAGCTTACATTGTAAGCCTCAAAAGCAGCAATATTTATCATTCTAATATAAGTACGCGCTGCGGCTTCACGCTCTTTTTCTGGCACTGCTTTTTCTATCACTTCTGCCATGCGGCTGAAACCACCTTGTGCAAACGTAGTTAACAATTGCTCTACGCTTGATTCAAACTGCGCTTTTACAGCCGCGCTTTTGTCACTAGCAATTGAAGTTTGCGCCATCTTCTTAGCAATTTCGCTATACTTTTTGCTATCTAGCATGGTGCCTCTAAAGTGCATAAAACCATCTAAAGTTAAATCATCATCTACCGGAATACGCATATATTGAAAATCATCTTGCACAGATTCACGCATGCCAGAAATAAAGTAATGCTTACCATCAATTTGTAGCGGTTGCATATAATTCACATACTCTTTGGCTTGCCCTTGCGCATCACGCAATTTGTAAGTGATGTTTGGCCCTACGTTGTGCGGCTTGCCTTTGCCATCTGGTGATAAATTGATGATGTTAAATTTACGAAAATCATTATATTCAACTTTTAATGCGGTTGCACCTTCACCCAAAACGCTTTTTTTGAAAATTGCACCATTTAGCGTTACAGGTTTATCCGCTGCAGAGTATAAATTCCAAACATTAAAATCTAGTTTAGTACCGCCATCTTGAAAGTCTGATTGATAAATGGCGATGCCTTTATATGTCAGCGGATGATTGACGCTAATAGTTTTAGTCAGCGGCTCTTTTAAATCTGGGTCGGTAATGACAATATCGCTCTCAAACGATTTTGGCTGACCTGTAGCGTAGTGCTCAATTCTAAAGTCTTTAAGCGACACTCTAAACGGCAACTCTTGCACCAAGTATCCATCGCGCACGCGCACAAAAGCTACGTCATCACTTGAGCCTTCTGGTAGCGTCATATTCGCGCGAAAAGACGGGTTTGAGGTTGTCAGTCTGCTAACTTCTGGCACATCAGATTCTGGGATATCTAAAGTTTCAATTTTTTTATGTCCAAGTAATTCTTGTACTTTAAGTGGCAAATTACCGTCTAACAAGCCACCAAAAAAAATAATGACCATTGCACTATGCGTAAAAATATAGCCTAAACGTTGATGCGTACCTGTTTTTGCGGCAATCAGTTCGCTGCCATCGGCTTGCGTTTTAAACTTAAAAGTAAAGCCTTTGGCTTGCAAAAATTGTATAAGGTTTTGTTTCGCAGTGGCTTGCGGTAAATCTGTAGCGTAAATTTGTTTTTGGCCAAAAGCATTCAGTGATTTTTCTGTGGCTTGCTCTTTAAACGTGCGCCACTCTTTTACCATTATGGGGCTATTGCGATAGATACAGAGCGTGGTAGACATGACCAAAAACAACAAGATTACTAAAAACCAAGCGCTATGATAAACGTCGTATAGGCCTAAGCCTTCAAAAGAATTAAACCAAAATTGGCCAAACTTTATGATGTAATTTTCATAAGGCTCGTTTTGCTTTAGTACCGTACCAATAATCGATGCAATACCTAATACCGTAAGCAAACTTACGGCAAAACGCATGGAGCTTAATAAATCAAAAAACTGCTTGGAGAGTGGTTTATGTTGAATCAAAATGAAAGGTTTAGAATAAAGTTTATGATGTTTCTAGTATAAAGATACTGCACTATTTTTAAATACTTAATTATTTTTAACACTTAATCAGCTGATTATGACAGGTTAAAAATACAAATAGTTGCGCGGTTTGCTATAAAGCTCTAAACAAATAAAGGCAGCTAAAGCTGCCCTTATCATACAAAGAATTAACTAGCGCAAACCTTGAATATAGTCTGCTACTGCCGCCATTTCAGCATCAGTCATTTTTGTGGCAATGGTCATCATCATCGGCGCATTTGCACGCTCACCTGTGCGGAATGTTTTAAGTTGCACCAAGGTGTAATCTGCATGCTGGCCTTGCAGGCGCGGAAACTGTTTTGGCAAACCTGCGCCAGTTGGCCCGTGACAAGCCGCGCAAGCTGGTACATTGGTCGCCGCAATACCGCCACGATAAATTTTCTCGCCCAATGAGCCTTTACCGTTAGTTTTTGCTGAACCTAAGGTTAACTTTTGGCTAGAAAAATAAGCCGCCAAGTTTTTCATATCTTCATCACTCAAACCTGCCGCCATGCCACCCATAACCGCATTAACGCGCTTGCCAGACTTAAATTCCATTAACTGTTTTTGAATATATTCAGGGTGTTGGGCGGCTAATTTTGGATTTAGCGAGATTACAGAGTTACCGTCTGAACCGTGGCAGGCGATGCAAACGCCTGTGACAATTTGTTCTGCAGTGCGTTTTTCTGGTGCGGCTGGCGTTGCACTTACGGTTTCTGCATTCACAACTTGCGGGGCCAAACCTAACATTGCAGCCAATAGTGTGCTTGATAATGTTGCCGTTAATTTTGTTACAAAACTTACTTGCATTACTGCTCCTAAAATTTTTAATGCTACTATTTTTTAAAGCCTACTATTTTTTAAGCTTAGCTGAATATCAGATTATTCAATCAATTAACGCGCTATTTTAGCGAAAAATGGCTATCCGTGATAGCATTTTTCATTGTTAATCTTGCTAGGTTTATAAAGCACTCCATTAAGCTAGTTTTTAAGCAACGAAATTGACTATCATCACCTTCAAGAATCGAATATTAATGCCACTGTTTCAAAACGCTACTTTTTTCATCTCTGCACACCATCTGCGAGATTTACCGCCTGCCAGCGGCATTGAAGTCGCCTTTGCTGGCCGCTCAAACGCTGGTAAATCTAGTGCACTTAACACGCTCGCCAACCATAACCGTTTAGCCTTTGTGAGCAAACAACCTGGCCGCACGCAACTTATTAACTTTTTCACACTAGGTAACGACCGCCACTTGGTCG
>JBDNJL010000123.1:0-34060 GCA_041687795.1 Methylotenera sp.
AGACTTCAGTTGTGTAGCAAAAGTAATGTGCGAATAGCCTGCGGTGCGTGAAGCTTCCATGACGTTCACTACAGATTGATGTGAACTTAATGCATCTGCATTGATAATTATGGTTGGGTCTTCCTTGCTGCCTTTAGCTGCGGCTTGCAAAGCTACTGCAATCCCTGAGACTGAGGTATCGCTTACATTATTACCATCCACTACATATTTTCCGCTCGCATCAACGCCAACTTCTATTGTTAAAGGCTTATCTTGCGGTGCGTTCGCTTCTGCAGTGGGTAAATTAATTTGCAATTCACTGGTGCGAGAAAATGTCGCGCTCACTATCAGGAAAATAATTATCACCAATAATACGTCTATCAAAGGCACGAGATTCATCTCTAGCTCTTCGTGACGCTTTCCTCGTTGAAAATTCATTCGGTTACCTTTACTTTCATCAAAACTTAACGTTTTGCCTTTTAGCATAAATAAACTTAACGTTTATTTATAGACACATTTTTAATGTTAAGTTATTTTTGCAAATAACCACTTAAATTAATTACGTTCACCGTGAATAATTTCTACCAATTTAATCGCTTGCTGTTCCATGTCCACTAATAAACCGTCTACTTTTGAGCGGAAATAACGATAAGCAATCATCGCGGGTACAGCGACCACAATACCACCAGCCGTATTGTAAAGCGCTACTGAAATACCACGTGCAAACTGGGCAATATCATGGCCTGTATTAGTAAACGCACCGAATAGTTCCACCATACCGATTACCGTTCCTAAAAGGCCTAACAGCGGCGCAACTGTTGCAATAGTGCCTAAAGTTGGTAAAAACTTCTCTAGAGTGTGGGCGACTGCTCGGCCAGCTTCTTCAATCGCTTCTTTTGTGACTTCGCGAGAGTTTTTAGCATTTGATAATGCGCTGGCAAAAATTTTGCCTAGCAATGAATGTTGCTCTAATCGCGCAATAGTTTCTTTGGTCACACCGCCTTTAGCCAACCAGCTTTGCACCTCAGGCAATAAATTTGGCGGGGCAATGACATTAATACGTAATGCGACTAAACGCTCACCAATAATTGCCAACGCAATCACAGATGCAAAAATCAGCGGCCAGATTGGCCAACCTGCTGCTACAATAATATCCCACACAGTGCAACTCCCTAACTCTCAAATTAAAATCAAGTGTACTCAATATCGATTAACGCGTTAAATTTTGTCAACGTACGCGACTCGCAATACTTTAGCGGTAAGTAGGCATTTCAGCAAGCTTGATGCACTTTTAATTACTATTTGTTGTATTAAACATCTGATGCCAATAACGTTTATTTTCTGCACGTGTGCTAATTATTTTGATAGCTTCCCTGGCTTTAATAGCCTGCGTGAAATTAATTTCTAACGCGCCGTTGTAATCAGAACGATAAAGCGCGCTATGTGCCTCAGTATATCTTTCTAAAATTTCAGGCTTGGGATGCCTAAATCGATTTAAATAACCTACAGTAAATACACTAATTATTGGGTTAACTGCCGCAATAAAATCAATACTTGACGATGTTTTACTACCGTGATGCGGCACCGTCATTACATCGGCACTTAGGTGTAATTGTTCATCGTTTAATAGCGCCAACTCTGCCTTAGCTTCAATATCGCCTGTGAGTAAAAGGCTACCAAATTGGCTAGTCACCTTAACCACGCAACTGCGGTTATTATCTTTAATTTTGTTATTAACATATTGGCTAGCGCTCGGATAGAGCACTTCAAATTTCACTTCGTCCCACACCCAAGTTTGCCCAGCGTAGCAAGTCATTAGTTTAGCTGGTTGCTGTGATTGATTTAACAAAGTCAAGTCTGGCGAAAAAGAACTTGCAAACCATCTAACCGGCATCAAAGCAAACACAGACTGCATGCCACCACTGTGATCAATATCATTGTGACTCACAATAAAACCATCTATTTTAGCAACACCTTCACCACGCAAATATGGCACCACAATGCGGCTACCAGCATCACTTTGTGTATTAAATCTAGGCCCAGCGTCATACAGTAAAGTGTGCTGACTAGTGCGCACAACAACGCTTAAGCCTTGCCCAACATCTAAAATAACTACTTTCATTTCACCAAGCGCAGGAAATTTAGGCGCAATTAAAAGCATAGGTAAAAAGCCAAAAAAACCTAACCAGCGCATGGGAAATCCGCGTGGCAATAGCATCCATAACACACCTATCATCGCTGGAAAAAACGTCCAAGTAGCAGGTGCGTGCTGCTGCCAAACAACTTCTGGCAACTGACTTAACCAGTTTAGAAAACGCATGCAAGCTTGCAACGCCCAGTAGCTTAAATGCAGCGACGCGTTGGTAAGTGGTGTATCAAAAGTTAAAAAACTACCAAGTAATGCCAATGGTGTCACCACAAAACTAATAAGCGGAATTGCAACCGCATTTGCGATGGGCGAAATCAATGAAGTTTGATTGAACATCAGTAATAACAATGGCAGCATGCCCAGCGTTACTGCCCACTGCGTTTTTACTGCAGCTAATAACCAATGTGACTGGCCTATTCTGCCGCTGAAACTATAGGCCAGTATTGCTACTGCGCCAAAGGACAACCAAAACCCTGGCGCGCTAACTGCCCAAGGATCCAAAAGCACTACAGCTGCCAAAGCAATCGCTAATACCTGCGCGATAGCGATTTGCCGTCCTGACCATAATGCAACGGCAAATACCAAAAGCATATAAACCGTACGCTGCGTGGGTACAGAAAAGCCTGCTATTAAGGCATAAGCTAGCGCAGTTAGAACGCCAGCAATTGTTGCCGCTTTTCGTGTGGCCAAGCGCATCACTAAACCTGGATGCCTTCGCCAAACAAAGCCTGCTAAGCCAAACATCAAACCTGCCAGCATAGTGATATGTAGCCCTGAAATACTCATCAAATGCGTCACACCCGTTTTGAGCATAACATCCCAATCTGCGCGGCTAATTTGACTATCATCACCCATGACTAACGCTTGGATAATGCCACTGTAAGGCTTATTTTCTAACACGCTTGCTATACGCTGCCCAATTCGCTCACGACAAAATTCCACGATGTAACTCGGACGCCAAACAAAGTTTTTTAGTTTTTGCATACCAGCTTTGGTTTTAATGGTGCCAGTAGCGCGTATGTTTTCTGCAAGCGCCCATGCTTCAAAATCAAAACCATATGGGTTTTGTGTGCCGTGTGGGCGTTTTAATCTTGCGGTCAGTTGCCAGCGTTCGCCCGCTTGAAAATGCTGATTGTAAGTAATGTTTTGATATAGATTGAGTGAAATATGTTTTGGAAAATTTTTATGAGTCGCGGCTTCAGGTGTCATAATTTTTTCTACATCAAACCTAAATCGAGTGCCACGCTCGGTAAGTTCTGGCAAGCTTGCCACCACTCCAATCATTTCAATAGAGGTTTGCTCTAATGATTTTGGCAACTCATCACTAAGCCGTAACATGGCAAAACTACTTGCCCAGATAATACCGAATAGAAAAGCGAAAATGTGTTCATAAAAAACCGTTAAGTTTTTTATATTCAAGGGCAAAACGGTTAAGTTTTTTAAGCCCAAAGACAAAACCGTTAAGTTTTTAGAGTTAAGTCGACTCACTAACAGCGCAGTAATAAATAGAACAACACTTAAACCTGCCACCATTGCAATTGAAGGTAATTCAGAAAACTGCTGTACGCTCCAAGCACCAAACACAAACATTAGTGCTGAAAAAATCATGATTTAAAACACTTAAAGTCGCTGGCTTAAAGTACCTGCAACTGCCCATCCACCAGTTTGTATTGGCGTTGCATTTTTTTTGCAAGCTCTAAATCATGCGTCACCACGACCAAACTCAATTGCTGGGTTTGGTTCATCTCTAGCAATAAATCAAATACCGCATGCGCGGTGTGGCGATCTAAATTGCCCGTTGGTTCATCAGCTAGAATACATTTAGGTTGCGTCACTAGCGCTCTTGCCACCGCGGCACGTTGGCGCTCGCCACCAGAAAGTTCTCCGGGCATGTGTTCTAAGCGATGTTGTAAACCAACTTTATTGAGCGTTTGCGCGGCCAAAGCAAGTGCTTGCTCACGCGGCATGCGCCGAATAAACAAGGGCATGGCAACATTTTCTAGTGCAGTAAATTCTGGCAATAAATGATGAAACTGATATACAAAACCGAGCGATTCATTGCGCAAACGCCCCTTTTGCGTTTCGTTTAGCGTGACTAATTTTTGATTACAAATCATTACCTCGCCTGCTGTTGGCGCATCTAAACCGCCTAACAAATGTAGCAAGGTACTTTTGCCAGAACCAGACGTACCAACAATCGCCACTTGCTCACCTGCGTTTACACTTAAATCAATACCATTTAACACAGCCACTTCTAAACCCGCATAGGTTTTTTTAAGATGAGTACATGAAACGATACTAGTCGGCATACTATTCATTACATTACTCATAGCGTAAGGCCTCAGCAGGATTAATTTTGCTGGCTTTCCAGCTTGGGTAGATTGTCGCAGCCAAGCTTAAAATAAACGATAACATGACAATAGTTATCACGTCTGACCACACTAAATCTGATGGTAAATCACTAATGTAATAGACGTCTTTGGCTAAAAACTGGACTTGGAACAATCCCTCAATAAATGGAATAATGACATCAATATTTAACGCGATGATGATGCCAAAAAACGCACCCAATGCCGTACCAATGATGCCTATGAGTGCACCTTGTATAATGAAAATACGCATAATACTGCCAGGGCTCGCGCCAAACGTGCGCATAATAGCAATGTCAGCGCGCTTATCTGTCACCGCCATCACCAACGTAGAAACAATATTAAAAGCAGCCACAGCCACGATGAGCATTAAAATAATAAACATCACGCGCTTTTCCATTTGTACCGCTCTAAAAAAGTTTGCGTGCTGTTGCGTCCAATCGGTCACATAATAGTTGTTATTCAAACTTGTAATGAGCGACTGACGAATATCACTCGCCACTAAAGGCGCATCAAATAAATCGTCCAGCTTTAAGCGGACACCAGACACTGTATTGCCCATGCGATACAACTTTGCCGCATCCTCAATATGAATCAGCGCTAAACCTGCGTCATATTCATACATACCAATTTGAAACAATCCCACTAGCGTAAACTGCTTTAATCTTGGCACTACGCCAGTGGGTGTAAACTGACCCTGCGGGGCAAGCAACACAACTTTGTCGCCGATTTGTGCGCCAATATTAAAAGCTAAATCTGCGCCTAAAATAATGCCAAATTCACCTGGCTTTAAATCTTCTAAACGCCCTGCTTTCATATGGCGACCTAAATCTGCCACTTTATCCTCAGCTACTGGCAACACGCCACGCACAATTGCGCCTTGCACGCCCTGCCCATAACTTAGCATGCCTTGCGCAGAAATGTAGGGCGCACTTGCCAGTACATGTGCGCGATTTTTTGTGCTGTTCGCCACTGTTTGCCAATCGCTTAATTTGTTGTTATCACCTGTAATTTCTAAGTGCGAAGCTACACCCAAAATGCGCGTGCGTAACTCTTTTTGAAAACCATTCATAACTGACAAAACTACTATCAAAGCGGCAACACCAAGCGCAATGCCGACCATACTTGTACGTGAAATAAACGAAATAAAATGATTTTTTCGTTTAGCGCGTGTATAGCGCATACCCACAAACCATTCATAGCTAGAAAATTTGTTTGTCATTGGTGGGAGTTTGGATGAAATTTTTGCGAAAATGTGCGATAACATAAACCAAATTCTAACAGGCTTATCTGTTAAAATTTCATCTGTTAATTAACATTACAATAAGTTTCACAAAAAAATTATTATGTTTACAGGCATTATTCAAAGCATTGGGCAAATTACACAAATCACCGCAATGGGTGAAGATGTGAAATTGCATATTGAAACTAAATCACTTGCAATGCAAGACGTGAATATTGGTGACAGCATTGCGGTCAACGGTGTGTGTTTAACTGCCATTCACTTAAGTGAATCACATTTTGAAGCGCATGTTTCAAAAGAAACTTTATCCGTTACAGTTGGTTTAAATGGCAACGCTGTGCGCCAAGATGCTAGCGAAATACTTGTCGATTTTGCCCTTGAAGATGAAAAACTTAACGTTTTTTCACAGACATATTTTTCTGTAAACCTAGAAAAGGCTTTGCGACTCAGCGATCGTTTAGGTGGCCATCTAGTGAGCGGCCATGTGGACGGCATCGGTGAAGTAGTGAACTTTATTGCACTTGGCGACTGCTGGAAGCTTGATATTCGTGCGCCGCATGCCATTTCAAAGTATATTGCAATCAAAGGTTCAGTCTGCATTAACGGCGTAAGCTTAACGGTAAATAGCGTCGCAAAAGATGTTTTCAGCATGAATCTTATCCCGCACACATTAGAAAATACCACATTACAATATTTGCAAACTGGCGGTTTAGTGAATGTAGAGGTCGATCAAATCGCCCGATATATTGACCGTATGGCTGAGTGGTCTGCAGAATAATAGCGAGCTAGAAAATAACTTTTAAGCAAATTTTTATATAAAAAACTTTAAATGACAACACAACAAAATATAGCCATTAGCTGCGCAGCAGAAATTATCGCTGAAATTAAACAAGGTCGCATGGTCGTACTGGTGGATGACGAAAATCGCGAAAATGAAGGTGATCTAGTGTTAGCGGCAGAGTTTTCCACGCCTGCACATATTAACTTTATGGCGAAATTTGGTCGTGGGTTAATTTGCTTAACGCTGACTGAAGCACGCTGCAAGCAGCTTAACCTGACTAAAATGGTACAAAAAAACGGTGCACGTATGGGCACAAACTTTACTGTTTCTATTGAAGCAGCTGAAGGTGTAACCACTGGCATTTCTGCCGCAGACCGCGCACATACAATACTTGCTGCAGTGTCAAAAGAAGCGAAGGCCAAAGATATTGTAAGCCCAGGGCATATTTTTCCGCTCGCTGCGATGGATGGTGGTGTGCTAGTCCGTGCAGGACATACTGAGGCAGGATGTGACTTGGCCTCACTCGCAGGCTGTGAACCAGCAAGCGTGATTTGCGAGATTTTAAAAGATGATGGCAGTATGGCGCGCTTACCAGATTTAATGCACTTTGCTGCAGAACACCATTTAAAAATTGGCACGATTGCCGATTTAATTCACCACCGCGCCCAAACTGAGCGCTTAATTGAACGCGCAACAGAGCGCATGATTATGACGCCCTTCGGCGAAATGAAACTGATTGCTTACCGCGACAATATTGCTAAAGAAACCCATTTAGCACTTATAAAAGGCACGCCAACACCAGATAAAGAAACATTAGTGCGCGTGCACGAACCACTGTCCATTTTTGATTTATTAGATAGCACAAGCTGCACACATAGCTGGAATACTTTACAAGCGATGCAAGTCATCGCAAACAGCGAGTCGGGTGTGATGGTGTTGCTGCATCATCAAGAATCTGGTGAAAACATTATTCAACGCATTCAAGGCGCAGATGAACCGATACGCATCAACCAAGAGTTACGTACTTATGGCATAGGTTCTCAAGTGCTACTAGACTGTGGCGTAGGCAAAATGCGCTTGATGGCGAACCAAAGAAAAATGCCAAGCATGGCAGGATTTGGCTTAGAAGTGACGGGTTATTTAGAATCAAATTAACTGAAAGTTAAAGCAAAATTCATAGGATTTTATGGTTTTAGAAGTTGTTAACCTCACTGGTCATTTACTGATTGCCATGCCGAATTTAACTGATCCGTATTTTACTAAGTCGGTCACTTACATTTGCACACACAACCAAGATGGTGCGATGGGTGTGGTGATTAATCGCCCCACTGACATGATCTATGAAACATTATTTGAAAAAATAAACTTAACGCTTATGCCTCCTGATAAAAAAAACTTAACGGTTTTTTACAGACACATGTTGCAAAAACCTGTATTACTTGGCGGTCCAGTGCAGCCAGACCGCGGCTTTATTCTGCATCCGTTTGAAGCGTTGCCAAAGACGCTTTCATATCAAATTAAAGTAGGCACAAATCAAGCAGATGATAGCCCGTGGGATAGCTCAATTACTATAGCATCACACACCTCGCTCACAACTTCTAAAGATATTTTAGAAGCCGTTGCAAAAAATGCAGGACCAAAAAAAATGCTGCTTTCTTTAGGCTACGCAGGTTGGACACCTGGCCAATTAGAAAGTGAAATTGCGCAAAACGCTTGGTTATCTGTTGCACCAAAAACGCCAGAAATCTTGCACAAGATTTTATTTGAAACCCCACATGAAGCACAGTTAGAAGCAGCACTTGCAGAGTTGGGCGTGAATTACGCAATGCTTTCTGGTGTGGCAGGGCACGCCTAACAATGCACGCTCAACTTATTGATAATGAAAACGTTTATAAAGCTGAAATTGTATTAAAAAGCACCGTTATGGCGTTTGATTTTGGCGAGCGACGCATAGGCGTTGCCGTGGGCGAACACTTGTTAGCCACCGCCAGCCCTCTAACCACAATCGATAATGAAAGTAATGAAATTCGCTTTGAAATAATTACCGCGCTCGTTAAAGAGTGGCAGCCAAAATTATTAGTCGTTGGATATCCACTTAATAGCGACGGCACAGAACATAATATCACCCAGCTGTGCAAAAAATTCGCGCGCAGATTAAACGGCCGATTTAATTTACCAGTGATGATGATAGATGAGCGCTACAGCTCAATAGATGCAAGTGGTCGTTTGAGTGAATCAGGTATCAAAGGCCGTGCGCAAAAATCCATGCTAGACCAAGTAGCAGCGCAAACAATTTTACAGAGCTATTTTGATAGCCTTGAAAACAAATTTTAGTGTACAAATGATTAAAATATGCAAGTTATTGCTAATTGCATGAATAATGTCATTAAATTTAAAAAAAACGGTAAAATATCAACATGCTAAAAAGTGATGAACAATTCACCCATTCAAACCTGCCAAATGCAGAATCTCTACTCCATCAATTAGCGCAAAAAATCACCCCTTTATTGCAAGCAAATACTGCGTTGGTAGGCATACACAGTGGTGGTGCCTGGATAATGCAGAGACTAATTCAACTGCTTGCTACGCAGATAGAAACGCTCAGTATTGAACACGGCACACTTGATGTGTCTTTTTATCGCGACGATTACGCAAAACGTGGCTTAAAACCTGAAAATCGCCCAAGCCAAATTCCATTTGATGTTGAAAATAAGCATATTATTTTAATTGATGATGTATTTTACACAGGCCGTACCACGCGCGCTGCTATGAACGAATTGTTTGATTATGGTCGTCCGGCGAGTATTACCTTAGTCGCTTTGGTGAATCGCGGTGGTAGAGAGCTACCAATCGCACCACAGATGGTGGCAGCGGATATCTTTTTAGAAAAAACACAAAATTTACAATTAATACAACAAGATGACGGCACTTTAAGTCTAGCACTTGTCATCAAGAAAACATAAAAAATTAATAACTCAATATGAATAACCCGCAACTAGATTCTGACGGCCGCTTACGACACCTACTCTCAATTGAGGGTTTGCCTAAGAAAATTCTAAATCAAATTTTAGATACTGCAGAATCGTTTGCAGGCGTTGCTGAGCGCGAAGTTAAAAAAGTACCTTTGCTACGCGGTAAAACGGTATGTAATTTATTTTTTGAAAACAGTACACGCACCCGTACCACGTTTGAAATTGCTGCCAAACGCCTTTCTGCTGATGTCATTAGTCTTAACGTCAACACTTCGTCTCAGTCTAAAGGTGAAACGATTTTAGACACCGTAGACAATCTGATTGCCATGCACGCAGATATGTTCGTGGTGCGCCATGCGCAATCTGGTGCTGCGCATTTTATTGCTAAACACGTACCAGAGCATATTCATGTAATCAACGCTGGCGATGGCAGGCACTCTCACCCAACGCAGGGCTTGCTAGACGTTTTTACCATACGTAAATATAAACCTGACCTACACAATTTAAGAGTGGCGATTGTTGGCGATGTCTTGCACTCTCGTGTTGCACGAAGCGAAATTCATGCACTCACTACATTAGGTGTGCCAGAAGTGCGAGTGATTGCACCTAAAACTCTACTGCCAGCTGAAGTCGAAAAAATGGGTGTGCATGTCTATCATGATATAAAGGTCGGCTTAAAAGATGTAGATGTAATCATGATGCTGCGCTTACAAAATGAGCGTATGAACGGTGCTATGCTTCCAAGTGCGCAAGAATATTTTAAAACCTATGGCTTAACACAAGAAAAACTTAAGCTCGCGAAACCTGACGCTATTGTGCTACATCCAGGCCCTATGAATCGTGGCGTAGAAATTGATTCTAGCGTGGCAGACGGCAAACAATCGGTGATTTTGCCGCAGGTAACCTACGGTATTGCAATACGTATGGCGGTAATGGCAATGCTATCTGGCGGGCAAGGCGGAAATTAAACATGAAAATTCATATTAAAAACGGCCACGTGATTGACCCTAAAAATAAGCTAGATAGCAAACTAGATGTATTTATCGAAGCAGGTAAAATTTTAAGTATAGGCAGCATGCCAGAAGGCTTTTTTGCTAGCCACACCATTGATGCAAGCAACCAAATCGTTTGTCCTGGCTTGGTAGATTTATCCGCTAGATTGCGTGAACCTGGTGAAGAATATAAAGCAACATTAGTCAGCGAGTTACAAGCGGCTGTTGCTGGTGGCGTGACTAGTCTAGCGTGTCCGCCAGACACAGACCCTGTGTTAGATGAGCCAGGCTTAGTAGAAATGCTTAGATACCGCGCTAAACAGCTTAACCTTGCACATGTGTATCCGTTGGGCGCGCTTACTCGTCAGCTTGAGGGTAAAAGTTTATCTGAAATGGGCGAGCTGAAAGACTCTGGTTGTGTTGGATTCTCTCAAGCGAATATTGCGATTATCGATACACAAGTGCTGTGGCGCGCAATGGAATATGCGGCCACTTTTGGTTTCACTTTGTTTTTGCATGCAGAAGAACCATTTTTAGCTAGGGGCGGTGTTGCGCACGATGGTGAAGTTGCAACGAGGCTTGGCTTAAAAGGCATTCCTAGTGCAGCAGAAGCGCTAGCACTCGCTAGCATTTTACGTATTGCTTCTGAAACTAAAGCAAAAGTCCATATAAGCCGATTATCTACTGCTGAAGGTGTAGAAATGATACGCGCTGCCAAGGCGCAAGGTTTAAATATCAGCTGCGATGTCAGTGCAAACCAACTGCATTTAACAGAGCATGATATTGCTTACTTTGACGCAAACTGCCATCTTAAACCGCCAGTTAGAACTCAACGCGATAAAGCAGCATTAAGCGCAGGGTTAAAAGACGGCACCATAGACGCAATTTGTTCAGATCACACACCTGTAGATGACGATGCAAAATTAGCACCCTTTGCTGAGGCGGAAATTGGCGCGACAGGCTTGGAGCTTCTACTTACGCTCACATTAAAATGGGCGACTTCTGAAAAAGTACCCCTATCAAATGCGATTGCCCATTTAACCCAGCATTCAGCCAATATTTTAGGCATTCCTGCAGGCGATTTAAGCGTCAATAGTGATGCTGATATTTGCGTGTTTGATGCAAATGAATACTGGAAAATCACTTCAAACGCGCTGAAAAGCCAAGGCAAAAACACCCCATTTAATGGTTTAGAGTTGGCTGGCAAAGTTAAAACCACCTTGGTACATGGGCAAGTTGTTTATCAGCATAATTAATCATTAGAATTAACAAAAAAATATATCTTTTGTAATTTGGCACAACAATCTACGACTAAAGAATAATTAACTAGAACTCAAACCTAGTAACAAAAAAGTATAAAGGAATTTTCTGTCATGTCTAAGCTTATGCCTCAAAAAACATCCGCACATCAATCAAGGCGTCAGTTTTTAAAATGTGTCTGTGCTTTACCGTTAAGTATCGTACCGCTAAGTTTTACATTTCCAACTATAGTAAATGCTGAGTCAACAAAGCTAAGTGGTGTGATTCATGAAATTTCTGGCATTGTTTACATCAACAAGACCCTGGCAAGTCAATCTAGCATTATTCACGCGGGAGATAGATTGAGCGTGGCTTATGGCGGTAGATTATTGTTCAGCATGTTTGAAGATACCTATTTATTGCAAGAAGGTAGCTCTCTTGAACTGATGAGTGAAAATAATGTAGTCATTTCGGGTTTACGATTGCTTACAGGCGGCTTGTTGTCAGTCTTTGGCTCACGCCAAAAAACCACTAAAATTTATACCAGAACCGCCACTATAGGGATTCGTGGCACTGGTGTTTATTTAAATAGCCAACCAGAAAAATTATATTTTTGCACATGCTACGGCAAAACAGATTTAGATTTAGGGCACAATCATGTTGAACATATTGAGTCCACTTATCACAAAGCCTTTGATGTGACCGGCAACACTGCAAACACCATGAAAATGGCTGCAACTCAAGTGATTGGACATACTGATGATGAATTGCGTTTACTAGAACTTTATTCTGGCCGCAAACCGATGTTTGATTTATAAATACTATAAGCTTACGATAGCTTAGACAATTCCCAAGCTATCTAAACCAGCTGAATTATCTTTACCATGTGCTGATTTACCTTCAAGTTTAATTTTTAGGCGAATATCATTTACAGAGTCGGCATTACGTAATGCGTCTTCATAAGTAATCACGTCGGCCTCATGCAAATCAAACAAAGCTTGGTCAAATGTTTGCATGCCTAGCTCTCGAGATTTAGCAATAATTTCCTTAATTTCATGTACCTCGCCTTTAAAAATCAAGTCTGATATTAATGGTGAGTTAATCATAACCTCCATTGCCGCGGCACGCCCTTTGCCTTCTTTTTTCGGGATTAATCGTTGTGAAATAAACGCACGTGTATTGAGCGATAAATCCATTAATAATTGATGACGGCGCTCTTCGGGGAAAAAGTTAATAATACGGTCTAGCGCTTGGTTGGTACTATTGGCATGCAAAGTTGCCATACATAAATGACCAGTTTCTGCAAAGGCAATCGCGTAATCCATCGTTTCACGGTCACGAATTTCACCAATCAAAATCACATCTGGCGCTTGGCGAAGTGTGTTTTTAAGTGCAATATGCCAGTTATCAGTATCTACGCCTACTTCACGCTGGGTAATAATGCAGTTTTTGTGGTCATGCACAAACTCCACTGGGTCTTCAATGGTAATAATATGCCCATAACTATTTTGGTTTCGGTAGCCTACCATTGCAGCGAGTGAGGTAGATTTTCCCGAACCTGTTCCACCAACAAAAATCACCAAGCCGCGTTTAGTCATTGCGATATCTTTTAAAATATCGGGCAAGCCAAGTTCCTCAAATTCTGGAATTTTAGTAGTAATAGTACGAAATACTAGGCCAACCGAACCGCGTTGCACAAAAGCGTTGACACGAAAGCGCGCTACACCAGGCAGACCAATAGCAAAGTTACATTCGTTAGTCGCGTCAAATTCTGAAGTTTGTTTATCATTCATAACGGCACGTGAAATCTCCCGTGCTTGCTGAGCTGATAGGACTTGACTACTCACTGGCGTCATCTTTCCATCAATTTTCATTGCAGGTGGAAAGCCCACCGTAATGAACAGGTCCGAAGCTTTTTTAGCCAGCATTAATCTCAATAAATCAAATACAAACTTTTCTGCCTGACCTTGTTCCATTGCCATAACTTCAATAACCTTTAAGTAAAAATGTGTCTATAAAAAAGCGTTGAGTATTTTAATACTAATAGCAAATACGGTAAGTTTTAATCGCTAAAGGCTTTAGCTAGCCAATAATCGAGTCTTTATTCGCCGCTTTGCTGCGAGCTTCGTTAGCAGAAATGATATTGCGCTTTACTAAATCTTGCAAATTTTGGTCTAAGGTTTGCATACCAATATTTTGCCCAGTTTGAATCGCTGAGTACATTTGTGGAATTTTATTTTCGCGAATCAAGTTACGAATCGCAGGCGTCCCAATCATAATTTCATGCGCTGCCACTCGCCCTTGTTCGTCTTTAGTTTTACATAAAGTTTGTGAAATAACCGCACGAAGTGATTCTGACAACATTGAACGCACCATCTCTTTTTCAGCCGCTGGGAATACGTCAATAATACGATCCACTGTTTTAGCAGCAGAGCTAGTGTGCAAAGTACCAAACACTAAATGGCCTGTTTCTGCGGCGCTTAAAGCAAGACGAATAGTCTCTAAATCGCGCATCTCACCCACAAGAATCACATCGGGGTCTTCGCGCAATGCGGAGCGTAAAGCATTATTAAACGAGAGTGTGTGTGGACCCACTTCACGCTGGTTAATCAAACATTTTTTAGAGGTGTGCACAAACTCAATGGGGTCTTCTACCGTTAAAATATGACCGAATTCATTGTCATTAATATAGTCAACAATTGCCGCGAGCGTGGTTGACTTACCGGAACCTGTTGGCCCAGTCACTAGCACAATGCCGCGTGGCGTATTGGCAATTTCTTTAAAAATTGGTGGGCAATTTAATTGCTCTAACGATAATATTTTAGATGGAATGGTACGAAATACCGCACCAGAACCACGGTTATGATTAAACGCGTTGACGCGAAAGCGAGCTAAATTAGGAATTTCAAAAGAGAAATCGCACTCTAAAGACTCTTCGTACACTTTGCGCTGACCATCGTTCATAATGTCATACACCATATCGTGCACTTGGCTATGATCCATCGCAGGTACGTTAATTTTTCGTATATCGCCATGCACGCGTATCATTGGTGGCAACCCAGCTGAAAGGTGCAAGTCAGAGGCTTTATTTTTAACTGAGAATGCGAGTAAATCTGAAATATCCACAACCTGCTCCTGTTATAATTTAATTAATACAATTAGCTAGATGAATTATGACCACAATTGCCAACCGCTTGCAAGATATTCTAGCAATAATTGAAGCAACTCGCGCAGAAAATAACGTCCAACAAGCTGTACAATTATTAGCAGTGAGCAAAGCGCAAAGCTCAACATCCATTCGCGAGGCAGCAATGGCAGGTCAAATAGCCTTTGGTGAAAACTACTTGCAAGAAGCCATTGAAAAGCAAAAAGAACTGACCGATTTAGCACTTGAGTGGCATTTTATTGGGCCAATTCAGAGTAATAAAACGCTATTAATCGCACAACACTTTACCTGGGTTCACAGCATTGATCGACTTAAAATTGCACAACGATTAAATGATGCAAGAGGAACCAGTTTGACGCCGTTGCAAATATGTATTCAGTTAAACGTAAGTGAAGAAGCTAGCAAAGGTGGAGTATTAGTGAGCGAAGTTGCATCACTTGCAAGCGCAATCAATATGATGCCGAATTTAAAACTACGTGGCTTAATGGCAATACCAGCTCCAACTAGCGATAAAAACCAACAAATGACACAGTTTAAGCAGGTGCGAGAGTGCTATGATGATTTGCTTACGCAAGGTTTTATTCTAGACACTTTATCCATGGGTATGTCGGACGACTATAAAGCAGCTATTGCTCAAGGGGCCACAATTGTGCGCATTGGCTCTAAAATATTTGGTGCAAGAAAATATAATTAGTCAGACAATACAATTAAAATAAATCTAAAAATATAAAATTAGGAAATTTAAAATAATGCAGATTAGTTTTATTGGCGGCGGCAACATGGCGCGCGCAATTATCAGTGGCTTAAAAAATCATCATTTTAATATGCGCGATATTTCAGTAGTTGAGCCAGATGCTAAAAAACGCATACTTTTAAACCGTGAGTTAGGTGTTCAAGTCTATGACAATATTGACGAAATTCTTAACACTAATACAATTGTATTAGCTGTCAAACCACAACAGCTTAAAGATGTATGTTTAAAAATTGCTAGCCTATTTAATACTAGTTTAGTAAAGAATCAGCTTGTGATTTCAATTGCAGCTGGTATAAAAAGTACCAACATAGCAAGCTGGCTTCCAAATACTGCTGTGGTGAGAGTCATGCCAAACACGCCTGCACAAATTCAAGCGGGTGTTTCTGCGCTGTATGCGACGCCTAACGTAAGTGCTTTGCAACGCGAGCAAGCTACCACTATATTATCCGCAGTAGGTGCAACGCTTTGGCTAGATAATGAAGCAAAAATGGACGCCGTCACTGCAATTTCTGGTAGCGGGCCTGCGTATGTTTTTTATTTAATTGAAGCTTTGCAAGAAGCGGCGTGTGATTTAGGTTTGTTACCTGACGAAGCCAAGCTTTTAGCGTTGCAAACCTTTGCTGGCGCAAGTTTACTCGCCGCACAAAGCGCAGAAGATGTAAAAATATTACGCAGCCAAGTGACGTCAAAGGGCGGCACAACCGAGCAAGGAATATTGGCTTTAGAAGCGGCTGACATTAAAAGTATTATGAAGCGCGCGACTAAGGCGGCAGCTGATAAATCGGCATTACTGGGTGAGTTATTGGGCAAATAAACTTTTATTATCTGTTCTTTTCAAACAAAACTTAAACCTTTTTTACAGACACATTTTTAATAATAGGCTTTAAATGATATGTTAAGCAATGCACTTTTATTTCTACTTCAAGCAGTTATAAACTTACTGACTTTGGCTTTTTTATTACGTTTTTACTTTCAATTAACGCGTGTTTCTTTTCAACATCAAGCCGCGCAAGCCATTGTCACACTCACTAATTTTGCTGTTAAACCTGTTAGAAAAATCGTTCCTAGCGTTGCTCAGCTTGATCTTTCTACACTATTGCTAGCATTTGTCGCGCAATTTATACTGGTAATTGCTAAATTGTGGCTTGCAGATTTTCCGCTTTTCATCGCTGGCAGCCATATATGGCTGATTATGCTAGGCTTGGCTTTACTGGCAGTTGTCAGCTTAAGTATCTGGATTTTTATGTTGGCCATGCTGGCACAAGCTATTTTAAGCTGGGTGAATCCTTACACGCCAATTGCGCCAATTTTAAACCATTTAACCCAGCCAATTTTACGACTTTTACGCAAATTCATTCCTATGGCTGGCAATATTGATTTAACGCCATTAGTATTTATTATTACGGCACAGTTATTGCTCACAACTATATTAATACCAGTTGAAAGTAGTTTATATGCCATGCTTTAAAATTTAAGGCCTTTAGACTAAATAACGAGTATTTTATAATTCAACGAGCAAAAAAGCTGATTTATAGCGATGTAAACAATTGATAACTAACATTGCTAATATATTATGTTATATGTAAGCTAATTTTTTAATCGTTGTTAAATTAAATGCTGTACAAATGAGCACCACTGAGAATGACAACAATCTATTTATGAATACCACTGCCAATCATAACGTTGTTAATAACGCGCCTCTGATATCAAGTTTTAGCAATAAAATCAATGAATATAGTCAATGGCGTACTAATTTGATTAACACGATTGATGAGTATATTAATTGGCTAGGCACAGCAGAATCAATGGATGCTATGAAAGAGTTACGTCTTTTTGATATCAAAGAAATTTTGAAAAAAGACCAATTGGTGATGGCATTTTTGGCAGAATTCTCACGCGGTAAAACTGAAACAATTAATGCATTATTCTTTTCAGATTTCAATCAGCGCTTACTTCCTAGCGAACCTGGTCGTACTACCATGTGCCCAACAGAAATTTTTTGGGATGCGCGTGAAGAGCCATGCATTAAACTGCTACCGATTGAAACCAGACAAACTGACGACTCACTAACCTACCTCAAAACTGCGCCTGACATTTGGCAAAAAATTCGTTTAGATATCGCTTCTCCATCTGCAATGAAAGAAACCTTGCGCCAACTTGTTCAAAATCGAGAAGTTGACCTAGAAACTGCAAAAAAACTAGGTTTTTGGAATGAAGATGACCCAAGTATGCGTCGCTTATTAGCAGAAAAAGGTACGGTAGAAATTCCAGTATGGCGTCATGCGCTCATTAATTATCCACATCCATTACTCAAAAACGGCTTGGTGATTATTGATACGCCTGGCCTAAATACAATGGGCGCAGAGCCTGAACTTACTTTAAGCATTATTCCAAATGCGCACGCAGTATTATTTTTAACGGCTACTGATACGGGCATTACTAAGTCTGACATGCAAATATGGACGGACTATGTAAAAGAACGTGTTGCTCATAAATTAGTAGTACTCAACAAAATTGATATTTTATGGGATGGCTTAGAAAGTGATGCCGAGGTTGATGCGCTTATTCAAAAACAAATTCAAAATACTGCACGCGAATTAGGCTTAGATTCACGTAATATTTTTGCTATGTCCGCGCAAAAAGCGCTGGTTGCAAAAATCAGAAAAGACGCCGCACTACTTAAACGTAGCGGTATAAGCATGCTAGAAGAAGCCTTAGCTAAACAAATTGTTGATGCTAAGCATGAAATTTTAGGCCGCTCCGTAGTGACTGAATGTTCAACCATGATGCGTTCATCACGCAAACTTGCGCTCATGAATATGAGTAATATTAAAAGCCAGCTATCAGAATTGCGTGAGTTGCAAAACATACATCGAGACAATTCAAAAGACATTTTAGGTAAAGTTGTTGCAGACCGTAAACGCTATGAAGCTTCTATGCTGACTTTTAACCAAGGCAGTGAAAAAATTAAACGTTTGGGTGACAAGTTGCTTCGCCACTTAAGTTTAGGCTATTTAGATACTACGTTAGAGCAAGCTAAGCAAGACATGGGCGACAGCTGGACTACAGTTGGTTTGAATAAAAGCATGCGCGAACTCACGCGCCTTGCAAATAAGTTAGCTGAAGACATTACGATTGAAGGCAATACTATCAAGAAACATGCTGATGATTTATATCATTTATTTTGGAGTAAACACGGCTTTGGGCAAACCGGAGCTTTGCCACTGAACATGGGCAATTTTACGCATAATATGCAGGCTTTAGAAAAAATTACTGAAGACTTTTGTGCTGACCCAGTCAATATGCTAACCGAAAAACGTTTTTTAATTCGTCGCTTCTTTTTAGCGCTAGGCGCTCAAATTGAAGCAATTTTCGAACAAGCACATGCTGATTGCAACAAATGGCTAAATGACGTAATCGGCGAGCTAAAAGCACAGATTAATGTGCATAAAAATTCGCTAGATAAGCGCGCGCAGTCGCTGATGGAGTCACACAACAGTGCGGACAAGCTAATTAAAAACTTAGATGCAGCTGAAAATGACTATGCAAAGTGTCAACAGCAAGCAAATCAATTAGATGCAATATTGCTCAAGCTAATGCGCGGAGCAAAGTTCAATACCGAAACACCTGTGGCGCTTAAAGAAACTAACACGAATAAATTAGACCCTAATTTTTATAGCAAAACAGTCTTGGTACCTAACACAGCGTTTATTGGCGGCAATCCACAGGCCAGAAGTTCTTAGTTAAATTAATAACAGCACTTTTGGAATAGTACATAATAAACCTGATTACAAGCGATTTCATCAGGCTTTTTAATTCAACTTATCATGCACATTACATCAAAATGATATCGAACGATTCTTGGCTCTTACTAGCCTCTACTTGTAGCGAAATAGGCTTACCAATAAAATCAGATAAATTAGCTAAACTTTGCGACTCTTCATCTAATAGCATATCAATTACTTTTGGCGCAGCTAAAACACGTAGTTCACGTGCGTTAAATTGTCTAGACTCACGTAACAATTCACGTAAAATTTCGTAACACACGGATTGCGCTGTTTTAAGCTCGCCACGGCCTTGGCAAGTAGCGCAAGGTTCGCACAAAATATGCGCTAGGCTTTCACGTGTGCGCTTGCGCGTCATTTCCACCAAACCTAGAGGCGTAAAACCATTAATGCCAGTCCTAGCACGATCTAACATTACGGCTTTTTGCAGCTCTTCTAGCACGGCGTCACGCTGGCTATCTTCATCCATATCAATAAAATCAATAATAATGATGCCGCCTAAATTACGCAATCGTAATTGGCGGGCAATGGACTGTGCAGCTTCTAAATTAGTTTTAAATATAGTGTCAGATAAATTTTTACCACTTACAAAGCTGCCAGTGTTCACGTCGACCGTAGTCAAAGCTTCGGTTTGGTCAAAAATCAAATAGCCGCCAGACTTTAATTCCACCTTGCGCGACATGGCTTTTTCGATTTCTTGCTCAACGTTGTGCAAGTCAAACAAAGGCCGCTCACCTTGATAATGTACTAACTTATCGACGGCATTAGTAGCGTATAAATTAGCGAACTCTAATAATTTTTGATAAGTATCGCTAGAATCTATGCGCACCATTTCTGTATTTGGGCAAATCACGTCACGTAGGACGCGCATGGGTAAATTCAAATCCTGAAAAATCAGCGTACGCTCTCCCACTGTCGCACTTTTAGCCCGAATGTGTCCCCAAGTTTTGGTTAAGTAATCAACATCAGCAAGCAGTTCTTCATCCGTTGCGTTTTCAGACATCGTACGAATAATATAACCACCCTCACGATTTTTTGGCAGCAAGCTAATTAAACGCGCTTTTAGTTGCTCACGTTCGGCTTCATCTTCTATGCGCTGTGATACGCCAATATGTTCTTGCTGTGGCAAGTACACTAAAAAACGCCCTGCAATGCTAATTTGTGTAGTGAGTCGCGCACCTTTGGTGCCAATTGGCTCTTTAATGACCTGTACCATTAAAGGCTGGCCTTCGTGCAACACTTGCTGAATCAATAACGGCGAGTCACTGCTTCCACATTCCATAATGTCTGCGGAATGTAAAAAAGCTGCACGTTGTAAACCCACTTCTACAAAGGCTGATTGCATGCCTGGCAGCACTCTGCAAACTACGCCACGGTAGATATTGCCGACTAAACCTAACGAAGATTTGCGCTCAATTTGTAGTTCTTGTACCACGCCGTTTTCCATCATGGCAATACGCGTTTCTTGCGGAGTCACGTTGATTAATATTTCTTCACTCAATTTATGTTCTCTTTAAAATATTATAATTTTCAATAGGTCAATCAATTTCAGTCCATCAAATCAGGTTCACGCCATATTGCCGTAACAACACCGCCGTTTCATGAATCGGCAAACCCATTACACCAGTATAACTACCCTCAATTCGTTTTATCCAAGCACCTGCCTGTCCTTGAATGCCATAACTACCAGCCTTATCTTTTTGTTCGCCACTTTTAATATAAGCTTCAATTTGCGCATCGCTCAGCGGCATCATTTCAACATTCGTAGTACTCAACATCACTTGCAATTTTTCGGCCGTACCCATGGCTATTGCAGTATGCACTTCATGCCAACTATCAGATAGCAATTTGAGCATAGCACGTGCATCATTATCATCCTTTGGTTTACCTAATATTTCATTGCGAATCGCAACTGAGGTATCTGCTGCGATTACTAGATATTGATGCTCGGCGAAATCGTCTTTACCTAAAATGTGTCTGTCAAAAGTGGTTAAGTTTTGTTCTGCCAGCATTTGAAAGCACTTTTCTGCCTTTTGTTTCGCTAAACGTTGTACATAGTCTGACGGCAGTTCGTGCAATATGACAGATTCATCAATATCCGTAGGTAATACTTTGCAATTAAGACCTAACTGCTTTAATAACTCAATACGTCGCGGACTGCGCGATGCTAAATAGATGGTGTGGTTTACATGGCTCAATTGACAAAAGCTCTCGAACAAAAAATTTAAAATCGTGCTAACTTAAAGCAAAATACAACAACTTAACAGCATTTAAAAATAAACGCGTTAAAATGCATAGCGCTAATATCATTAAAAGACTGAATTAAAAGGAAGGCACTATGAGCGACTGGGCAATACTTTTTAAAGTTGCAATTGCACTTTTTGCCATTGTGAACCCCATTGGCTGTTTGCCTATTTTTATTAGCGCAACTGAAGGCTGGAGCAAGCAAGAGCGACAAAAAACTGCTAAAACCGTTGGGCTTACCGTATTTATGGTGCTCATCATCTCGGCTTTTTTGGGTGACAAAATCCTAAACTTTTTCAGCATTAGTATTCCTTCTTTTCAAATAGGTGGCGGGATTTTGCTGATGTTGATAGCCATCTCCATGATGCACGGCAAGCAAAGTGCAACAAAGCAAACACCCGAAGAAGCGCAAAACTTGGCTGACCGCGAAGTAATTGCGATTGTACCGCTAAGTATTCCATTACTCGCGGGTCCAGGCGCAATCAGCCAAATGATTATTACGGCACAGCAAAACCCTAGTTTTATTGGTCATTTATCGCTGGTACTACCTATTTTTGTTGTTTGCGTGATTATTTGGCTTACCCTACGACTCTCAGTTGGAATTGCAAACCGCTTAGGCACAATCGGCATCAACATTGTAACGCGCCTAATGGGGCTTATTTTAGCGGCAATGGCAGTGGAATTTGTTGCACATGGTTTAGTTAGCCTTTTTCCAACACTCGCTTAACATTTACTTGTAGCCTTGCATTATCAATATTGTTGCCTTCGGGTTAAAATAACCACTTAATTATCTAAAGAATTCAACATGCAATGGAAGCCACACGCCACAGTCGCGGCAATTGTAGTACAACACGATAAATTTTTATTGGTAGAAGAAACCACAGACCGTGGCAATCGCTTCAATCAGCCTGCCGGCCATTTAGAAGATAACGAAACGATTATCGACGCAGTGATTCGCGAAACTTTAGAAGAGTCGGCTTACACATTCACACCAGAGTCGCTCTTAGGTATTTATCACTGGAAACATGAGCATAATGACACTACCTATTTACGCTTTGCCTTTATTGGCAGCGTAAGTAATCATCAGCCAGATTTGGCGCTAGATAATGGCATCATTCGCGCAGTATGGATGTCCTTAGACGAGATACTTAGTCAAGCCAGGCTAATGCGTAGTCCGCAAGTGATTACTTGTATTAAAGATTATTTAAGCGGCAAACGTTATCCGCTTGAAGTGATTAAGCATTTGTAAATACCGGAATTAAATACTGACAATCAAAAATATTATGAATTTGAATAAAAACACAAAACCAAAAATTATTGTCGGCTTATCTGGCGGCGTAGATTCTTCGGTCACCGCGCTACTTCTAAAAGAACAAGGTTATGACGTCACGGGGCTTTTCATGAAAAACTGGGAAGATGACGACACCGATGAATACTGCTCTAGCAAACAAGATTTAATTGATGCGGTTTCAGTCGCCGATAAAATTGGCATTGATATTGAGGCGGTAAATTTTAGCGCAGAATACAAAGGCCGCGTATTTGCTAATTTTCTAAGCGAGTATAAAGCTGGCCGCACGCCAAACCCTGATATTTTATGCAATGCCGAAATTAAATTTAAAGCGTTTTTAGATCATGCGATGCAAATGGGCGCCGATTTAATTGCTACGGGGCATTACGCACAGGTGCGTGAAAATCCTCTTAAACCCGGGCTTTTTCAATTGATGAAAGCGGATGATGGAAGCAAAGACCAAAGCTATTTTTTATATCGATTAAATCAAGCACAACTATCTAAAACATTATTTCCACTAGGTAAATATTTAAAACGTGAAGTGCGTGAAATCGCACGAAACGCTGGTTTAATCAATGCGGAGAAAAAAGACTCTACAGGCATTTGCTTTATTGGCGAGCGCCCTTTTCAGGAGTTTTTAAGCAAATATTTACCACGCGAGCCAGGTGATATTAAAACGCCTGAAGGTAAATTAGTTGGAAAACATGAAGGTTTGATGTACTACACACTTGGTCAGAGACAAGGTTTAAAAATTGGCGGTAGCCGCGAGAGTAATGGCGAACCTTGGTTTGTAGCAGCAAAATACATGGACAAAAACGAACTTATCGTTGTTCAAGGGCATGAACATCCTTTACTATTAAATGATGGTTTACTAGCTAGTCAACTCACATGGATAGATACAGAAGTACCCATCACCAATTGGGTTTACGCCGCAAAAATACGTTATCGTCAGTCAGATGCGCCCTGTGAAATTGATCGCTTATCTAACGATGAAGTTGAAATTAAATTTGGCCAAAAACAATGGGCGGTTACGCCAGGACAATCTGCTGTGGTGTATGAAAGCAATGTATGCTTGGGCGGCGGTATTATTACTGCGGCAATATAATACTGATGCAAGCATATATTCAGCCGCAAGATATTAAATTACAAGTGCAAGCTGCGCTCGATGAAGATATTGGCAATGGCGATTTAACAGCAAATTTAATTCCTGCCGAACAGAATGCTACTGCACATATACTAGTGCGCGAGTCTGCTATTGTTTGTGGAATAGATTGGGTAAACGCTTGTTTTACTCAAGTAGATACGCGTGTGCAAATTGTTTGGCTAGTTACCGAGGGGGCACATGTTAAACCTAAGCAAGTATTGTGCAATATTACTGGGCCTGCGCGTGCTTTACTTACGGCTGAGCGCTGTGCGCTTAACTTTTTACAAACACTCTCTGCGACAGCAACTGAAACTGAAAAATATGTAAAAGCAGTGGCTGGTACGCATGCAAAAATATTAGATACGCGAAAAACAATTCCTAATTTACGTTTAGCGCAAAAATATGCAGTGATCGTTGGCGGCGGATTAAATCAACGGCTAGCACTTTATGATGGCATTTTAATTAAAGAGAATCACATTACCGCAGCGGGTAGTATTAACGCTGTGGTGCGCAAAGCGCTTGCGTTGAATACCGATAAAAGTATACAAATTGAAGTGGAAAGTTTATCGCAGTTAGAAGAAGCGCTTGCCGCAGGCGCCAATAGTATTTTACTAGATAACTTTAGTAATCAATTACTTACTGAGGCGGTTGCAATTAACCAAAAATATAAAAAACCTGCCATATTAGAAGCTTCTGGCGGTGTTGATATTGAATCTGTGCGGAGCATTGCGCTTACTGGAGTAGATAGAATCTCAGTAGGTTCACTTACTAAAAACATACATGCAATTGACCTAAGCATGCGCATTAAAATGTAATTTAGTAAAATTTACAATTAAATGTATATTAGTATTATATTTGAATGGTTTTTTCAATGAGATTGTTACAATGAATAAAGTCGCAGTATTAAGCAACCCCAATGGGCGTTTAACGCTAGGCGATGTATTACGCATGTTAGTCAATGACGGCATGGTAGATAAAACACAAGCTGAAAAACTATACAAAGACCGCAAACTCGACACTTCAAACCTACATCCACTTGTAGTAATCGGCGAGCAAAAATGGAAAAGCACCAAACTCCCTCATAAACTCATTACTGTTGAAGGGCTTTCAAACTGGATAGCTGAGCGCGCTGGTTTAGACTTTTACCATATTGACCCACTCAAACTAGATTTTGGTTCTGCAGCACAAATCGTTTCTAAAGGTTACGCGGAGCGCTTGAAAATCATGCCGATTTCGGCAAAAAATGGCGAAGCGACGATTGCCACCACTGAACCTTTTAGTACCGACTGGGTTACAGACCTGGAGCGTGTGCTCAAGATGAAAATTAAATTAGTCGTGGCGAATCCGCTAGAAGTAAGCCGTTACCTACCAGAAATTTATAGCTTAGCCAGTTCAATGAATGCGGCAAATCTTGCTAAAGCAGGACAAATTGTTGGTGTACAAAATTTTGAGCAACTGGTTGAACTTGGCAAAGATAAAAATTTAGACGCCAATGAACAACATGTGGTCAACATTGTAGACTGGCTATTTAAATATGCATTTGAACAACGCGCCAGTGACATCCACCTAGAGCCTCGCCGTAATATGGGTCTGATGCGTTTTAGGATTGATGGTGTGTTGCACCAAGTGTATCAATTACCGCCCAATATTATGAATGCGATTACCAGTCGCATTAAGTTGCTCGGTCGTATGGATATGGTAGAAAAGCGCCGTCCTCAAGACGGTCGTATTAAAACACTCACAGCAGAAGGCGTAGAAATTGAGCTCCGCTTATCCACAATGCCAACTGCGTTCGGTGAAAAATTGGTCATGCGAATTTTTGCGCCAGACGTTTCTGCCAAAGATTTTTTAGCTTTGGGCTTTGCAAAAGAACAAGCGAAAAAATGGGATGCTTGGACAAAAGCGCCTAACGGAATTATTTTAGTAACTGGCCCTACGGGCTCTGGTAAAACCACTACGCTATACGCTACGCTTCGTTTACTAGCCACGCCAGAAGTCAATGTTTGTACAGTAGAAGAGCCAATTGAAATGGTAGAACCGCTCTTTAACCAAATGCAAGTGCAAACTAATATTGGTCTTAATTTTGCCGATGGCATTCGCACTTTAATGCGGCAAGACCCAGATATTATTATGGTGGGCGAAATTCGTGACATTGCCACGGCAGACATGGCGATTCAAGCCGCACTTACGGGTCATTTAGTATTATCTACATTACATACTAACGATTCACCCTCTGCAGTTACACGTTTGTTAGATTTGGGCGTGCCCTCGTATTTAATTCATTCAACCGTGCTTGGCATTATGGCGCAGCGTTTGGTGCGCACACTTTGCCCAAGCTGCAAAGAAGCCGAACCCATAGAGCAAAGCAAATGGAACGCATTAGTCGGCAATTTTAATGTGCCAAAACCAGATCACATCTACAAACCTGTGGGTTGCTTAGAATGCCGCAGCACAGGCTTTAGAGGCCGGAGCGGCATTTATGAAATGCTCACAATTACACCTGCTTTACGTAAGTTAATTACGTCAGAAACTGATTTAGCTGCGCTTACAAAGCTAGCGCATAAAGAAGGTATGCAGCCATTAGTGATTAACGGGGCAGAAAAAGTAGCGGCTGGTTTAACGACCATAGAAGAGCTTTTAAAAGTTGCGCCACCTTTAGAAACCGATTAATTTACATTGTTTTATTGGTAAGAACTTAACGGTTTTTCACAGACACATTTCTTATCAAATACATTGCATCAATATAGTTTTAAATAATAATCTTGATTTTGTACAAAAACCAGCCCTAATTCACATTGTTAACTTGACCAAAACGCGCCAAAGCGTTAATGTTTAGGGTTAAAAATAACCAATCAAATCATGCGCTATTTGCAAGCTAATTTATGACAAACCCCACTATTACTGGCGCAGAAATTTTAATCCGCTGCCTCAACGAAGAAAAAGTTAAATTCGTTTTTGGCTATCCAGGCGGTGCTGTGCTGCACATTTACGATGAAATTTTTAAACAAAATGGCTTTAAGCACATTTTAGTGCGCCACGAGCAAGCGGCCGTGCACGCGGCTGACGCATTTTCACGCGCGACAGGTGAAGTTGGTGTTGCTTTAGTCACGTCTGGCCCGGGCGCAACAAATGCCGTTACTGGGATTGCAACGGCTTATATGGATTCAATACCGCTCGTGGTCATTAGCGGTCAAGTACCTGTTCCAGCAATCGGTATGGATGCTTTCCAAGAAGTGGATATGGTGGGCGTTACGCGCCCATGCGTGAAACATAACTTTTTGGTCAAAGACGTAAAAGACATCGCGGCGACGATGAAAAAAGCGTTTTACATCGCAGCGAGTGGTCGTCCAGGCCCTGTAGTGGTGGATATTCCAAAAGATATAACTGCGCATTTAGCTGAATATTTTTATCCGAAAACTATAGAAATGCGCTCTTACAGCCCAGTGCTTAAGGGCCATGGCGGACAAATTAAAAAAGCTGTTAAGTTATTGCTTGAGGCAAAACGCCCGATGATTTATACGGGCGGTGGCTTAGTTTTAGGTGACGCTGCGCCTGAATTAGTTAAATTAGTGCGTGCTTTAAATTATCCAGTTACGAATACTTTAATGGGCTTGGGTGGCTACCCAGCAACTGACCCTCAATTTGTCGGCATGCTAGGCATGCACGGCACTTATGAAGCGAACATGGCAATGCAAAATTGCGATGTACTAATTGCGGTCGGTGCACGTTTTGATGATCGCGTCATTGGTAATCCAAAACACTTTGATGTAAAGGGTCGCACGATTATTCATATTGATGTGGATCCTTCTAGCATTTCAAAACGCGTGAGGGTTGATGTGCCAATTGTTGGGCATGTGCAAAGCGTATTGCGCGAAATGAACGAAGTATTGGCAACCGAGCATGCCAACGCAAAACCAAATATCGCGGACTGGTGGAAACAAATCAATGAGTGGCGCACCGTCGAATCGATGGTATACCAAAACTCGACTGAAGTGATTAAGCCACAATACGTGATTGAAAAGTTGTGGGAAGTAACAAATGGCGATGCTTACGTGACTTCTGACGTCGGTCAACACCAAATGTGGGCCGCGCAATATTACAAATTTGATAAACCACGTCGTTGGATTAACTCTGGCGGCCTAGGCACTATGGGCGTGGGTTTGCCTTATGCCATGGGTTGCCAATTTGCAGATAAACACGCGCAAGTAGCCTGCGTGACGGGTGAAGGCAGTATTCAGATGAATATTCAAGAGCTTTCAACCTGCGCACAATATGGCTTGCCGATTAAAGTGATTTTGCTTAATAACCGTTATTTAGGCATGGTGCGCCAATGGCAAGAATTCTTTTACGAGAACCGTCACTCAGAGTCATACATGGATAGCTTGCCAGACTTTGTAAAACTCGCTGAGTCTTATGGGCATGTTGGTATGCAAATTACCAATCCTAGCGACGTTGAAGGTGCGTTAAAAGAAGCCTTTGCGAAAAAAGATAAATTCGTATTTATGGATTTTATTACCGACCAATACGAAAACGTGTTCCCAATGATTCCAAATGGCGCAGGTTTATCTGAAATGATTTTAGGCAATGAAGATAAAGTAAAGGGTAAATAACATGAAACACATTATCTCTTTACTGATGGAAAACGAAGCGGGAGCGTTATCACGCGTGGCTGGCTTATTTTCTGCGCGTGCTTACAATATTGAATCGCTCACAGTTGCCCCAACTGAAGACCCAACGTTATCACGTATGACGATTGTGACTTCAGGCTCTGATGATGTGATTGAACAAATTATCAAGCAGCTGAATAAACTGATAGACGTAGTAAAGGTGCTAGACCTCAACGACGGAAAATTTATTGAGCGCGAGTTAATGCTCGTGAAAGTCAAAGCTACTGGCGCTTTCCGTGAAGAAATGAAACGTATGTGTGATATTTTTCGTGGCCGCATTATTGATGTGGCAGATGGCAGCTTTACCATTGAGCTTACCGGCTCTGGTACAAAATTAGACGCTTTTATCGAAAGTTTAGATAAAGCCGCCATTTTAGAAACTTTGCGCACAGGCGCATCTGGTATTGGTCGTGGTGATCGAATTTTAAAAATTTAATAGCTTTAAATATATACGCATAAAAATGTGCCTGTCAAAAACCGTTAAGTTTTATACATTTAATAACAACTCACCACGCAAGAATAAGTAATTATCTATTTTAAACATTAAGTATTTGTAATATAAGGACAAAAAATGAAAGTTTATTACGACAAGGACGCAGATCTCAACCTAATTAAGGGTAAAAAAGTAACCATCGTAGGTTATGGTTCACAAGGTCATGCGCACGCAGCTAACTTAAAAGACAGCGGCGTAACGGTCACCATTGGTTTGCGTAAAGAAGGCTCTTCATGGGCCAAAGCTGAAAATGCTGGTCATCGCACTCTAGAAATTGCAGCAGCAGTAAAGGAAGCTGACGTTATTATGGTGTTGTTGCCAGATGAAACAATGGCTGGCATTTATGATGCTGAAATTGCGCCAAACTTAAATAAAGGCGCAACTTTAGCGTTTGCTCACGGCTTTAACATCCACTACAACCAAATCGTGCCACGCGCAGATTTAGACGTAATCATGATTGCACCAAAAGGCCCAGGCCATACTGTGCGTTCTGAATATTTAAAAGGCGGCGGTGTTCCTTCTTTAATCGCGGTTTATCAGGATAAATCTGGCAAAGCCAAAGAGGTTGCGCTTTCATACGCGGCAGCTAACGGCGGTACCAAAGGCGGCGTGATTGAAACAGATTTCCGCGAAGAAACAGAAACAGATTTATTCGGCGAGCAAGCAGTCCTCTGTGGCGGCGCAGTTGAATTAGTAAAAGCGGGCTTTGAAACCTTGGTAGAAGCTGGCTACGCGCCAGAAATGGCTTACTTTGAGTGCTTGCATGAACTGAAATTGATTGTAGATTTAATGTATGAAGGTGGTATCGCCAACATGAACTACTCAATTTCAAACAATGCAGAATACGGCGAATATGTTACAGGGCCAAAAGTGATTAACGATGAATCACGCTACGCAATGCGTGAAGCGTTAGAGAACATTCAAAACGGCAACTACGCAAAACAATTCATTTTAGAAGGTCGTACAAATTATCCTGAAATGACTGCACGTCGTCGTTTAAACGCCGCACATCCTATTGAGCAAGTTGGTGGTCAATTACGCGCGATGATGCCTTGGATTGCTAAAAATAAATTGGTTGATCAATCTAAAAACTAGTGCGTCATAAGTTAGATTTGTTGGATTGATTATATTTTAGAGCTCAATCTAAAAAACTAAAATGTAATTTGACGGATTGATGTAAATTAAAGGGCGAGATTTTTCTTGCCCTTTTTTATTCGTATATAAGCTATTATTTAATTGAAAGATTCTGATGCCTAACTTTGCTGTTGTATTGCAATATGTTATTCCTAAACAATTGCTTACTATTGTCGCGGGTAAGCTAGCTAATTCAGAAGGCGGGAAATTAACTACATCTGTTATTGGTTGGTTCATTAAACGCTATAACGTCAATATGAGCGAAGCGGCTGAACCGAATGTTAGCGCCTATAAAACTTTTAATTCATTTTTTACGCGGGCGTTAAAGCAAGGTTTAAGACCGTTAGCACAAGCCAGATTTATTTGCCCTGTTGATGCTGCAGTTAGTCAATTCGGTAACATTAAAGCGGACCAAATTTTTCAAGCCAAAGGACATAGCTACTCTACTGCCGTTTTGCTTGCAGGTTATCCTGATGATGCTAAACGTTATGAAAATGGTTACTTTGCCTGCTTATATTTAAGTCCGCGTGATTACCACCGTGTTCACATGCCTTGCAATGGTGTTTTACAGCGTATGACCTATGTGCCTGGCGATTTATTCTCAGTTAATCCAGCTACAGCCCAAGGTGTACCTAGTTTATTTGCGCGTAATGAACGTGTAGTGTGTGAGTTCAGTTCAGTACAACATGGCAATTTCGTGATGGTTTTAGTCGGTGCAACTATTGTAGGAAGCATAGCTACAGTTTGGCATGGCATGGTAAATCCGCCGCGCATCGGACATATCGAGAGGTTTGATTATGAAAATAAAAACATCACATTGAATCAAGGCGATGAAATGGGAAGATTTTTATTGGGGTCTACAGTCGTTATGCTGTTTGAAAAAAATACTACATTATCTTTTAACAAAGATTGGCTATCAGCTAAACAGGTCAAGCTTGGCGAGAGGATGGCGAATTAAAATTCGCTATTTCACATTAAGTGTATCTGTAACACTTAATGATTATTTACAGACACATTTTTAGTCTTTTAAGTCCTGGCTATATTTCACCAACTAAATTTCTCTTAACGTATTCACGGTTTATTATGCAAATGATTTGCCAGCTCATTAAGTGCGGATTTATACACTTCGCGTTTAAATTCAATCACATCTTCAAGTGGCACCCAATAATCGCTCCAACGCCATGCATCAAATTCTGGGTGCTCGCTTGAACGTAATGAAACGTTAGTATCGCGCGCCACCATACGCAATAAGTACCAAATTTGTTTTTGGCCTTTATAGCTACCACGCCATTCGCGTTTTACCCAGTTTGTTGGTACTTCATACCGAAGCCAATCTTTGGTGCGGCCTAAAATTTTTACATGCTCAGGGCTTAAGCCAACCTCTTCCATCAGTTCACGGTACATGGCTTGCTCAGGGCTTTCACCATGTTTAATACCGCCCTGCGGGAACTGCCAAGCATGTTCGCGAATACGCTTACCCCAAAAAACCTGATTGCTGGCATTGCATATAATAATGCCAACATTCGGGCGAAACCCGTCACGATCTAACATAGCGTTATACTGCCTTAATAATTTAATGCAATTTTTTCATATTTCGCTCATTATTGAAAGCGACCTTTTACCTTAAAAACATAACCATATGAATTTAAACACTAAAATCAAAAATGTAATTTTGTTATTTGCAACAGTTGGGTGCATTACAGCTTGTAATGATGCTCAACATGCTTCAGAAAAAAAAGTTACTCAAGCCTATGCTTATATTACTAATCAAGGTGACAACACAGTTTCTGTAATCAACACCCAAAATAATCAAGTGGTGAGCACACTAAAAGTTGGCATTTCACCAGTTGGCGTAGCAGTTTCTGACAAAACGGGGCGTGCATATATTTCAAATATTGATAGTAAAAGTATCAGTATTATCAACACACGCAGTAACCAAATCATTAAAACACTCAATATCAACGGTTCACCAGTAGGTGTAGCACTGTCAAACGACGGCAACACTTTATATGCGGCAGATTGGTTTGATAATCGCGTGTTCGCCATAGAAACATTTGCGCCGCACAGCACGCGCGAGCTTAAAGTAGGTAATGCGCCAGCAGGTATGATAGTAAGTCCTGATAACAAATGGCTTTATATTGCCAACCGCGACAGTGATGACATTGCGGTAATAGATACGAAAACACTCAGCATTAAAAGACGTATTGCCGTGGGCAAACACCCTTTTGGATTAGCCTTGAGTCGCAATGGAGTACTGTTAGTAAGTGTCAATGTAAAAGAAGATACCGTTAGCCTGATTAACACCAACTCATGGCAACAGCAAAAAATTAAGGTTGGCTACCATCCTTATTGTGCCGCTATTACGCAAGACAATAAAACGTTATACGTTACCAATACGCAAGATGACAACGTTACCGTGATTGACCTTGTGAGAAAAAAAACGGTTGCTACCATTGATGTAGGTAGCACGCCAGAGGGTATCAGTATTGATGATGCAAACCACCGTGCTTATGTGGCAAACTGGGGTAGTAACAACGTAAGCGTGATTGATACAAAAACAAACAAACTTATCTTCACCATCAACACTGGTGACAAAAGTAGAGCCTTTGGAGTCTTTACACTTAACGTTGAATAAATATATTAAGGCTATTAGTGTCAACCAACCACTAAGAACCACGTTTTATAAAATACTAAAAACGCAATATCCACATCACACATTTAATAAATAGATCATCTCCTTTATAATAGTGTCTGAATGTGTTGTAGTTTTTTGAATAATTCCTCTCAAATTGAGAGTTTTGGAGAAAAAGATGAAAAAGATTTTAGCGTTACTTGCTTTAAGTTCAATTGCACTTAGTATTACAGCCACGCCAGCTTTTGCCCATGGCCCTACCCCACAAAAAGTAGAAAAAACCGTGGTCATTAAAGCAGACTCTGCAAAAGTTTGGGCGCTGATAAAAGATTTTGGCAATATGCAAAAATGGCATCCTGCTGTTGCCAGCACAAAGCTAACCAGCAAAGATGGTAATACTTTTAGAGCGTTAACATTAAAAAGCGGTGGCATCATTAATGAAAAATTACGCTCAGCGGACGACGCTGACATGAAGTTAAAATATGAAATTGTAGATAGTCCATTGCCACTCACAGACTACAACTCTAGCATCTCTGTCAGCAAAGGTCCGGGCGCTGACGAAACCACCGTGACATGGGTTGGGCGCTTTTACCGCCTATACAAATTGAATCCACCAATTCCGCAAGGTCAAGATGACGCCACAGCAACCGCAGCGATAACGGGCATTTACGATAGCGGTTTAGCTAATTTGAAAAAGGTAGCCGAAGCGTCAAAGTAGTTGACCGCAAAGAGGTGACAAAATGGTCACTTATGAAGTTTTTGAGTGACCTATTTTGACCATTTAAGCGCGGTTAACCGCAAACAAATCAAAACAAATTCATACAACTTCAGATTTTATTAATTTTATAACAAGGGTGATTAAGATTAAACTTAATCACCTTTTTTATTTATTACAACAAAATCAATAGCTTATATTAGATTTAAATATAACAGTTAAAACTTAACGCTTTTTTATAGACACATTTTTTAGTAGTAAATATAATTTAACAATTCACTTTGCCTACAAAATAAATGTTGGCATACCAATTG
>JBDNJL010000002.1:0-5395 GCA_041687795.1 Methylotenera sp.
CAGCACTTATTAAAAGTTTTAATGTTGTGTAGTTTTTGCCTCAGCTTAAATGCAGCTGCCGCAGATGACGCCTTATTGCTACGCAACAAGTATGCTAGCTTATCCGAGAAACTCAAAACTAATCAATTTAATCGTCCGTTATATTTGGAATCGACTGAATCTTCCACCAGCCTAAAAGGCGATATTTATGCGGTGTTAGATTATCCATATTCAACTGTAAATAAGGCTTTAAATGAACCAACGCAAGGACCACAAAATTGGTGTGATGTACTTATTTTGCATATCAATACAAAATATTGCCATGCCGTGGCTGGCAAAAATGGCACCGTATTAAATATGAATATCGGTAAAAAAACTGATCAAGAGTTAAGCGACGCTTACCGCGTGCAATTTAACTATAATCCAGTGACTTCTAGCTCGGCTGCCACAGAATATTTTCAGGTGGGTTTATCTGCAGATAGTGGCCCACTTGGAACCAAAGATTATCAAATTGTGGTGGAAGCAGTGGCAATTAGTGGCAATCGAACATTTTTACACTTAACTTATGCTTACAGTTATGGTTTTGCTGGTCGCGTAGCGATGAAAGCTTATTTAGCGACAATTGGTAGTAAGAAGGTTGGCTTTACTACTCTAAATGATGAAGACAAAAATTACATTGGTGGAGTGCGCGGCGTGGTGGAGCGGAATACTTTTCGTTATTATTTAGCAATAGATGCGTATTTAAATGTACTATCCGCCACTCCAGATAAGCGCCTTGAAAAGCGTTTAAATAATTGGTTTAACGCAACCGAGCAATTTCCAAGGCAATTGCATGAAGTAGACTTCAATGAATATTTGGATATGAAGTATAAAGAGATTGAACGACAAAAAACTGCGCAATAGTGCGTAGTTTTAGTCTCTTAACAAAGCTATTATATCGCCAATAAATCTTTCATTTCACCGGCATGCTCTTCTTCCATCGCCATGATACTAATGAGCATTTGCTTGGTAGTTGGGTCTGAATCACCAATATTTGCAATCACTTGGCGATACGACTCAATCGCCACACGCTCCGAAATCAAGTTGGCTTTAATCATCGCCATAATATCTTCAGAGTCATCGTACTCTGCATGACTACGCGAGATTAATGTCGCTGGGTTAAAGTCTGGCTCACCATTTAATTGCACGATGCGCTCGGCAATTAAATTAGCATGCGCCTCCTCTTCCATCGCATGTTTTAGAAACTCCGCTTTAATTGAAGTATTTTCTAAACCACTGGCGGTAAAATAATGGCGTTTGTAGCGCAACACACAAACCAACTCTGTGGCTAATGCACCATTTAACAGCGCGATTATTTCTTCACGATTACCTTGATAACCTGAAGTTACTGCGCCATTTTCAAGATTTTTGGCTGCGGCTCTAATCGCGGCAGTGTCAATCGCTTTCATTTTATTTTCTGTCAACGTTTTGGAAGATGTCATTTTGTTATCCTATTCTTTTTTAAGCGATATCTTTAGATACATAATTTAGAGCTTATTAGTTGTGTGAGCATAAATAAAAATACTTAACATTTTTTTACAGACACATTTGCTAAGTGTTTAGAAGCTTAAGTTTTGACAACGAAGTAATTTGACGCTCGGGTAAATACCGTTTTTACCCAGGGGTTTTCAACATTCGCTCCATGTGCATCGCTTTCTTCGTATAAATCCAAGTATTCATAATAGTGATGCTGAGCAGCATTACAATTTAAATAATCTACATTAGGACTTTGCTGCGAAACAGCGATTGGCAATAAACCTAACATTGCGCCAACTACTGTTAGGCTAGCTAAAATAATCGCAACACACGTTATCCAAACTAACGTTAAAGTAAACTTTTGAGTATATGTTTGCAAAACGAGTCTAGTCTTAAGCTATTGATTAATCTTTACCAATTTGATTTCCAATAACGCCACCAACAGCAGCGCCAACTCCAGTTCCGATTACACCACCGCTTAATACTGCACCTGCAACTGCGCCAGCTCCAGCGCCAACAGCGGTGGATTTGTCTCTTGCAGACATGCTGCCACACGCGGTCAAGCTAACTAAGATTGCAACTGTTGCTGCGTTTACCGCTAATTTATTGATCGTTTTCATTTTGATTCCTTTGTGAATGAATGAGTTAAATATATGCACTGCTTAAATACGGCCCGAAAGCACTAGCACTAAAATAATAATCAGCACCAAGCCCAGACCACCGCTTGGGTAATACCCCCAGTTGCGGCTATGCGGCCAAGTGGGCATTGCGCCAATAAGTAAAAGGACTAATACAATCAAAAATATGGTGCTTAAAGTCATGGTGTACTCCTTGGTTAGAATTTCAATCTTAAGTTTTTTGAAATAGTTTTTTTGAATTTAGTTACTTACTACTATTTTGTTATTAACATTTTTAACAGCTCTTGTGTTCTGAGCTATACCTTGGGCTTCATCACTTAAATCTTGCGAACTGAGCGTGCCAGTCAAAGTGACGACGCTATCAAATGTATTTACCGAAATGTCAGAGCTTTTTAAATCAGGTTCATCGGAAAATTTCGTTTCAATCATTGCAGTCATGGTGGAGTCTTCAAGCGCTAATCGTGTTTTTGTAGTCTCTATGTTCAGCTTCTCTGAGGCTGCGTCGATTTTGTCGCTTGCTTTATCCACTTCTTGGCCAACTTCAGCCCCAGTTTTTTCTGCAGAAACTGGTTTATCGCAGGCACTCACACCGAACGCTAGAATCATTGCAAGGGACAGTAATTTAATTTCATGGCTGTTCATTTTCGTTTCCTGTTATTGCTAAATTCAATATGTAACTCAGCTTTCTCGAGCGTTGCTTTGGGTGACGTTCAAGATTTGATTTTTAATCCCAATGTTACTATTTGAGATGCATGCTGTTTTTAACTGATGCTACGCCTACAACTCTGCCCGCCACTTCCACTGCTTTATTAATGTCAGTTTGTGAATTTACAAAGCCACTCAGTTGCACGATGCCTTTAAATGTCTCTACATTAATTTCAGAAGACTTTAAGGTAGGTTCGTTAAATACCGCTGCTTTTACTTTAGTGGTAATCACAGAGTCGTCAATATATTCACCTGTACCTTCTTTTTTCGTTGTTGAGGCACAGCCCACCATCACTGTTAAAGCAATTGCGGCTAGCGACAACCCGATACGTTTTGTTTTTTTCATTTTATTTATCCCTTAAATACATTTTTGTGAATCAATACGGAACGTACAGACGGTAACGCCCTGTTTCAATACAGTTAGCATGCCTGTTGAGGTTATGACGTTCTGTGCGCTAACACACAAATAACCAAAGCGAGAAATTTTGTTAGCACACTAAACCGCTAGAAATGAAGCTTTGAAATGATTATGTAAGACATGGCTTACATAATTTGCAGATATATCCTGCTCGAATAGTTTGTATGCAATATCAATAATGACTGTATCAACAAATTAATTATTTAAGGTGCGTCATGGAAACTAATCTTTCAAGCAAGTTAACTTCACAATATCGTCCCAGCGGAACATGGCCAGTAAGAATTTTGGGTATGATTGCACCGCATAATCCAATGCAAAATAGCTTACTAGCGGCATTACCTGCAGAGGGATTTAATCGTTTATTAACTTATTTGGAATTAGTACCTATGCCTTTTGGCAAAGTGATTTACGAGTCTGGAAGTAAATTACAGCACCTATATTTTCCCACGACTTGCATATTGTCGAAGTTGTATGCTTTGGCGGACGGCGGCTCATCTGAAATTGCAGTAATAGGCAAAGAAGGAGCGCTTGGTGTTTCGCTATTTATGGGCGGAGAAACTACGCCCAGCCGTGCAATGGTCAGAAGTTCAGGCTTTGCTTACCGTTTAAAGGCGCAAGTATTAAAAAACGAATTTAATCGTGGCGGTGCATTTATGCAATTATTGCTGCGCTATACGCAAGCACTTATGGTGCAAGTATCGCAAACCGCGGTATGCAATAGACATCACAGCTTAGAACAGCAACTGTGCCGATGTTTATTACTAACCCACGATCGTTTACAAGCAGATTCACTTGCCATGACGCAGGAATTAATCTCTAATATTTTAGGTGTGAGGCGTGAAGGTGTAACAGAAGCGGCTGGTAAACTGCAACGCGCAGGATATATTAGCTATAGTCGCGGTCACATTGAAGTCATCAACAGATCAGGCTTGGAAAATGCAGTTTGTGAATGTTATTCAGTTGTAAAAACTGAGTATGACCGCTTGATTCCTCATGCTAATCAAGCTAAATATTTGCAAATGTCTAATTAAGTTAGGAATTAACCAAACTAGTTTTATAGTTTTCAACATAAAAAATAGGTAATGAAATGAATATGCTAAATAAAGAACACTTAACAGGTAAAGTCATAGCAAAGGTAATGGCTACTGGATTAATTGCGATGTCGCTTAGTAGTTGTGGCGAAACAGCTAAACTTTCTACGGGTGAAAGCTTTGGTGCGCAGCCCAATCTATCGCAACTAAATAAAAAAATGTTACCCACCGTTAATGTAGCAAAAGCAGTAGGTTGGCCAGTAAATGCAAAGCCTATTGCAGCGCAAGGCACAACTGTTGCAGCTTTTGCCAGCGATTTAGTGCATCCACGTTGGTTATATGAATTACCCAATGGCGATGTGCTGGTTGCAGAAACCGCACACATTGAAAAAAGCGACGGTTTTAGTTTTAAAGGTTGGATGGCTGGCTTGTTTATGTCTCGAGCTGGCTCAACTTTGGAAAGCCCAAACCGTATTAGTTTGCTACGCGACACTAATGATGACGGTGTCGCTGATAAAAAATTTATATTTTTAAAAGACTTAAACTCACCGTTTGGCATGGCGCTTATTGGCAACGATTTTTATGTGGCCAATGCAGATGCAGTGGTCAAGTTTCCTTATGAAGCGAATCAAACAAACATTACAAGTATCGCTACAAAAGTGGTTGATTTACCCGCAGGTAGAAACCATCACTGGACCAAAAATTTGCTTGCTAGCAAAGATGGTACAAAGCTTTATGTAGCAGTTGGCTCTAATAGCAATATTGCTGAACATGGCATGGCGGAAGAAAAAGAGCGTGCAGCAATTTTAGAAATAAATTTAAAAACGGGTTCACAACGAATCTTTGCATCTGGCTTGCGAAATCCTGTCGGGCTAACTTGGGAACCAGATAGCGGCGAAATGTGGGTATCAGTAAACGAGCGTGACGAGCTTGGTAGTGATTTAGTACCTGACTACATGACCTCGGTGAAAGACGGTGGATTTTACGGCTGGCCATATAGTTATTACGGTCAAAATGTGGATACACGCGTGCAACCACAAAAACCAGAGCTAGTGGCAAGTGCAATTGTGCCGGACTATGCTTTGGGCACACATACGGCATCACTAGGG
>JBDNJL010000021.1:0-11065 GCA_041687795.1 Methylotenera sp.
TATCTAACTTCTAAGCTCTGCGCCGAAATTATTTTGTAATAATTGTAGCAGAATTGTAACGGTCGTGTCCGCATCGTTATCTGTCAAAGATTTTTGAGTATCGTGCATAAGTATTGATAATGCAAGGCTTTTTTTATTTTCAGCGATACCTTTTCCCTGATATAAATCAAACAATTGCACTTGATTTATCAATTGGATATTGGCCAGATTAATTGCGCTCAATATTGTTTGTAACGCAATATTTTCATCAACCACAATGGCTAAGTCACGCCTAATTGGCAATAGCTTAGACACTTCTTGATACTGCGCTAATGGGCGGTTTAATATTGCATCCACATCTAGCTCAAATAAATACGTATTTTTTGGCAAGCCATAGTACTGTTGCCATTTTGGATGTAATTTACCTAGCCAACCAACTGGCTTGCCTGCATTGAGCACTTTGGCAGCTTGGCCTGGGTGCAAGGTAATATGCTCTGCTTTTTCAAAACTAACTTGCGCGCCAACTAGACTTTGTACATGTGCTTTTACATCAAAAAAATCAACGTCTTTTGCATCGCCAGCCCACTGCTCTGGCATGGCTGACCCATAAAATAAGCCTGAAATTTTAAGTGTTTCTGTAAATCCTGTAGCGTTAGTTTGGTAAATCGCGCCAATTTCAAACAAAGCCGCGCGCTCTTGTTTGCGGTTTAAGTTATACACTAACACATCTAACAAACCACCCCATAAACTCGTGCGCATTACGCTTAAATTACTTGCAATCGGGTTTTTAAGCATAATTGGTGCGCTATTACCTAGCAAATCGCGCTCCCAGCTTTCATCCACAAAGCTATAGGTCACCACTTCTTGATATCCTGTGGTAACTAAGGTATCGCGCAGCTTATTTTGATGCAATACTGATTCTGGCGCTGGTAACATTTTTAGTCTTGCAACTGGAGCCGTTGCAGGAATATGCTCGTAGCCATGCAAACGCGCAACTTCTTCAATCAAATCTTCTTCAATGGCAATATCAAAACGGTAGCTTGGTGGCGTAACCGTAAAAATGTCACCTGCAGTAGTAAATACAAAGTTAAGCTGAGCTAAAAGCTGTGCTACTTTTGCAGATGTAAAACTTATCCCTAATACCGAATTTAAACGCGTTAGTCTAAGTGTGACTAATTTACGCTCAGGTAAAGTAGCAATTTGCTCTGTTACTTGGCCGGCTTTAACTTCTTGAGTTCCGCCACAAATGTCTTGAATTAATTGTGTTGCATATTCAAGTGCATTACGTGTATTACCAAAATCGACGCCACGCTCAAAACGGTAAGAAGAATCTGTGCTTAAACCTAATCGTCGCGCTTTACCCGCAATGGCTGATGGCGCAAAAAATGCACTTTCTAAAAAAACTTCAGTAGTAGCATTAGTTACAGCGCTTGCACTGCCGCCCATAATGCCTGCCAGCGCAAGCGGGCCATTTGCATCAGCAATCACTAAATCATCTGCTTTTAACGTCACCGTTTGGTCGTTAAGTAGCATTAAAGATTCGCCTACTTTAGCAAAGCGAACTTCAATATCACCTTTCAACTTACTTGCATCAAAAGCATGCATCGGCTGCCCAAGTTCTAGCAGTACATAATTAGTAATATCAACCACCGCGCTAATACTGCGAACACCACTGCGCTCTAATCGTCTTATCATCCAATCTGGCGAATGCGTTTTAGCATTTACGCCAGCGATTAATCTACCGCAGTAGCGCGGGCAAGCATTTTTTTCTATTACTGTTACAACTTTACTCTGCGCGTATGTAACACTTGCAGTAGTGTATGTCGTAAACTTTGTTTGGGCGCCAGTAATGGCGGCAACATCGCGCGCAATACCAGTTACGCTTAAACAATCTGCGCGGTTTGGCGTGAGTTTAATGGTAAAACTATGGTCGTTTAACTCTAAATATCCACGAATATCTAAGCCAATTTTTGCAATTTCTGGCAGTTCAAGTAATCCTGTTGCTTCCTCAGTAATACCCAACTCTTTTGATGAGCACATCATGCCAAAAGATTCAACGCCGCGCACTTTGGCTTGTTTAATTGAAATGCCCGGCAACTCTGCACCTACTAGCGCACAAGGCGCAATTAAACCAGCGCGCGCATTGGTAGCGCCACATACAATTTGCAAGGGTTCTTCTAGCCCTACGTCAACCTGACACACTTGCAAACGGTCTGCGTCAGGATGTTTTTCTACAGACAATATTTTTGCCACCACAACCTGCGTAAATGGCGCAGCAACGGCTTGCATTTCTTCAACCTCTAGGCCAGCCATCGTAAGCGCGTGGCTTAGTGATTGGCTGTCTAAGTCGGTATTAACAAGGCTACGTAGCCAATTTTCTGAAAACTGCATAATCCGTTTGCGACCTTAACTATTAAATTTAATTACTTAAATTGGCTTAAAAAACGTAAATCATTATTGAAAAAATGACGCAAATCATTCACTCCGTAACGCAGCATGGTTAAGCGCTCAATGCCTAAACCAAAAGCAAAACCACGATATTTTTCACTATCAATATTCACATGTTTAAATACTTCTGGATGCACCATCCCGCAACCGCCAATTTCTAACCAGCCACCATTCCAGCTCATATCCATTTCAGCTGATGGTTCGGTAAAAGGAAAAAATGATGGTCTAAATCGTACGGTTAAATCATCGCGCTCAAAGAATTTTTGTAAAAAATCCTGCACGATACCTTTTAAATTTGCAAAGCTAATATCCTCATCCACCCACAAACCTTCTACTTGGTGAAACATAGGCGAATGCGTGGCATCAGAATCCACTCGATAAACACGACCTGGCGCAATAATTTTGAGTGGCGGCGTTTGATTAGTTTTTAATGCGTTTTCCATGTAGCGCACTTGCACTGGCGAAGTATGCGTTCTCAACACATTAACCTCATCAATATAAAAAGTGTCATGCATCGCACGCGCTGGATGATCTTCTGGGATGTTGAGTGCAGTAAAATTATAAAAATCAGTTTCTATCTCAGGGCCAGTAGCGACTTCAAAGCCGATTGAATGGAATAATTCTTCAACACGTTTTAAAGTGAGCGTGACCGGATGTAAGCCACCTTGCGTTTGCGCGCGCGCAGGTAGTGTCACGTCAATAGATTCTTGTGCTAATTGTTTGGCTTGCTCAGCATTCAAAATCGCTTCACGCCTTAAGGTTAAAGCAGCTTCAATTGCTTGTTTAACCAGATTAATTGCTGCGCCTGCTGCTGGGCGCTCTTCATTACTCAATTTGCCTAAGCTTTTTAAGGCTTCAGTTAAAGAACCCGTTTTTCCTAAATACTTAGCTTTAGCAATTTCTAGGTCGTTCATCGTTACACTATTGGCAAAATCTGTTTGCGCCGCTAAGATTAAATGATTTAAGTCTGACATAAGGTATTGATCTTTGCTCTTAATGTTTAAAACTGCTATTGGCTAAAAATCTTAGTTGATTACTATATATTGTATAAAAACTTAACGGCTTAAATTTTTGCCCAGTGAAAAACTTAACGGTTTTTTTACAGACACTTTTTGTTAATTACTTGATTTTAAAATGAATTTTATCATAAAAAAAAGAGGCCTAAGCCTCTTTTTATTTTTATAAATACAATTTAAGTTAAATACAGATTAAATTGTGATTTAAATCTAAGCAGCTAAACCAGTTTTAGCTAATTCAACAAACTTAGCAAATGCTACTTTATCAAATACAGCTAAATCTGCTAGCATTTTACGATCAACTTCAATTGCCGCTTTTTTCAAGCCATTCATAAAACGACTATAAGTTAAACCGCATTCACGGGCACCAGCATTGATACGCGCAATCCACAATGTGCGGAATTGACGTTTTTTCTGACGGCGGTCACGGTAAGCATATTGACCAGCTTTCATTACCGCTTGTTTAGCAACGCGATAAACATTTTTACGGCGACCGCGATAACCTTTAGCGGCTTTTAATACTTTCTTGTGTCTTGCGCGAGCGATGACACCACGTTTTACTCTAGACATACGGTCTCCTTATCGTGTTGGCATCATAGCGCGAACGCGTTTGACGTCTGTTGGTGAGATAATTGCAGTGCCGCGCAATTTACGTTTTTGTTTTGTTGTTTTTTTCGTTAGGATATGGCGCAAGTGAGAGTGCGTACGCTTCACTTTACCATTACCCAAGAATTTAAAGCGCTTTTTAGCACCGCTCTTGGTTTTCATTTTTGGCATTTTGTTCTCCTTTAGAGACTAGTTAAAAGTACGTAGGCATGCCGTTTTAGCCGTAGTACTCAGAAAATCTTTAATTACTTAATCTTTTTTTGCGGACCAAGCACCATCACCATTTGTCGGCCTTCCATTTTTGGAAACTGCTCAACCACAGCAACATCTTTAGTATCTGCTTCTACACGTCTTAATAGCGCCAAACCAAATTCTTGGTGAGTAATCTCACGGCCTCTAAAACGTAGGGTAATTTTTGCTTTATCGCCGTCTTCAATAAAACGAATGATGTTGCGCACTTTAATCGCATAATCACCGTCGTCAGTACCTGGGCGAAACTTAATTTCTTTAACAACTACTTGTTTTTGTTTAAGTTTAACTTCATGCTGCTTTTTACTTTCAGCATATTTAAACTTACCGTAATCCATCAATCTACACACTGGCGGCGCGGCGTTTGGCGCAATCTCTACTAGATCAATATCAGCTTCTTCTGCTGCTGCAAAAGCTTCAGCTAATGTAACAATACCTAAAGGCTCACCTTCGATACCCACCAAACGAACCTGAGGCGCTGTTATATCACCATTAATTCGCGTTTCTTTATCTTGTGCTATATCAATTACTCCAAATAGTTAAGCCGTGCACAGTAGAGTGAACACTGAGGCAGTTAAGCTTTCGCTTCAACTTCTGCTTTTAAACGCTCAATTAAAGCGCTTATCGGCATAGAACCTAGGTCTTCACCTTTTCTGGTACGCACGGCTAAATGTCCTGCTTGCATCTCACGCTCACCTGCAACTAGCAAGTAAGGTAACTTTTGCATGCTATGTTCGCGTATTTTATAGGTAATCTTCTCATTTCTCAAGTCAAATTCGCAGCGAATGCCATTTTTCTTCAACATTTCAACTACTTGGCGCACATAACCCGACTGACCTTCAGAAATATTCAACACCATTACTTGAACTGGCGCCAACCATAATGGCATTGCACCTGCATAATGTTCAATCAAAATACCGATAAAGCGCTCCATTGAACCGACAATCGCGCGATGCAGCATTACTGGACGTTGGCGAGAGTTATCTTCCGCTACATATTCAGCACCTAAGCGCTCTGGCAAATTAAAGTCCAGTTGAATCGTACCGCACTGCCATAAACGGCCTAGCGAATCTTTAAGCGTAAATTCAATTTTAGGCCCATAAAATGCACCTTCACCCGGCTGCAAATCAAAACTCAAATTATTTTTATTAAGTGCATTGGCTAACGAAGTTTCGGCTTTGTCCCAAGTTTCATCTGAACCCACACGCTTTTCTGGGCGAGTAGATAATTTAACCAACACGTCACTAAAGCCAAAATCACCGTAAGCTTTGTAAAGCATTTGAATAAAGTCAGCTACTTCCGCTTCAATTTGTGCTTCAGTACAGAAAATATGCGCATCATCTTGCGTAAATCCTCGTACGCGCATTAAGCCATGTAAAGAACCAGAAGGCTCGTTACGATGACAGGATCCAAATTCTGCCAATCGTAATGGCAAATCACGATAGCTATGCAAACCGCTATTAAAAATTTGCACATGGCCTGGGCAATTCATTGGCTTTACCGCGTAGTCACGATTTTCTGACTTTGTGGTAAACATATTGTCATGGTAATTTTGCCAATGGCCAGACTTTTCCCATAGGGTTTTATCCATCACTGTCGGTGTACGCACTTCTTGATAATGGTAGTCTTTAAACATTTGGCGCATGTATTGCTCAACTTCTTGCCACATGCCCCAGCCGCGGGGATGCCAAAATACCATGCCAGGCGCATCATCTTGCATATGAAAGTAATCAAGCTGCTTACCGAGTTTGCGGTGGTCGCGTTTTTCAGCTTCTTCTAGCTGAAATAAATAAGCCTCTAATTCCTCTTTATTGCGCCAAGCTGTCCCATAAACGCGCTGTAACATTTCATTATTACTATCGCCACGCCAATACGCCCCAGCTAACTTCATGAGCTTAAAAGCTTTCAGCTTACCCGTATTTGGCACATGCGGGCCACGACATAAATCAGTAAAATTACCTTCGCTGTAAAGTGAAACATCCTCACCTGCTGGGATGCTGCTGATAATTTCTGCTTTGTAATGTTCGCCTATCGATTTGAAATAAACCACCGCCTCATCACGTGGCAATACTTGGCGTGTCACTTGCTCATCTTTTTTAGCAAGCTCAGCCATTTTCTTTTCAATCGTAGTTAAGTCTTCTAGAGTAAATGGGCGCTTATATGAAAAGTCATAATAAAAGCCGTTATCGATTACCGGCCCAATCGTCACTTGCGCATCTGGAAACAACTCTTTAACCGCATGCGCTAATAAATGCGCTGTGGAATGACGAATAATATCAACGCCTTCAGGATTTTTATCGGTAATAATTGCCAACTCTGCGTCTTGGTTAATGAGGTAGGCAGTATCAACCAAAGTACCGTTTACTTTGCCTGCAAGCGCGGCTTTAGCCAAGCCAGCACCAATGTTCATAGCCACTTCTGCCACCGTTACTGGAGCATCAAAGCTGCGTTCTGAACCATCTGGTAAACGAATAATTGGCATGTGTACCACCTAAATAATAAAAGCCGTTTGGATGAACGGCTTTAAAAAATCCTAACAAATTTAACGAGTCATTAAATTTTGGTAGGCAGTAGCAGATTCGAACTGCTGACCCCTTGGATGTCGACCAAGTGCTCTAACCAACTGAGCTAACCGCCTATAGCTTTATCTTCAATTCAAACTAGTGCGCGATTTTAGCTGATTGCGGCTTTGTACGCAAATGCTTAACCATTATTTAAGCCGTTATAATAGCTTAATGAACGCTCAATATTTTGCACAAACCTTTGATGAAATTGCGAATAAAATTGCTGAGCATGAGTTTTGTGTGATGGATGACTTTATTTCTAAGGAAATTGTTACTGCACTGGCACGTGAGGTACAAAACTTGCATCTTGAAACCAGCTTGCACCAAGCTGGAACAGGTATGGGTGTTGCAACTGTGAACCAAGCTTTACGAGGTGACTATATTGGCTGGTTAAATGACGGAAAAACTAACCTGCAAACTAATACTGAAATAAAAAACAGCGAAGCACAAGCCGCTTATTTTGAAAAAATGGAATCACTCAGACTACATTTAAACACACACTTGTATTTAGGATTATTCGGCCTAGAAAGCCATTTAGCACTTTACCCCGCTGGTGCTTGCTACAAAAAACATATTGATAGATTTAAAAATATACGCGTAAACGATGGCAAACCTGCTAGACAAATAAGTTGTATTTTGTACTTAAATGAAAATTGGGAAGATGCGTTTGGTGGACAGCTACGTGTCTACAAAAATATTGAAAATGAAGTCTTTTTTAATGAAAAATTTTTTGATATATTACCTATTTCTGGCAGATTAGTCGCATTTTTATCGGATACTTTTTACCATGAAGTGCTGTCAGCTACACAGCCTAGAATGAGCGTAACAGGATGGTTTTTAACTAGATAAATTAATGCTGCTTTAGGTAATTTATAAGCTTTAGGCTTGCAAACCCGTCGGCAGGTAATTACTGTGTTAATTGATAAGCCCTAGCAGCGGCTTGTGTTTGCAAACCTGAAAAACCATCCGCCTCACTGCAATTAAATCCCCGCGCATTTAGCATAGTTTGCAAATCAAATATTTCCTGATAACCAAGCCCTCCAGTTTCAGCGAATTGTCCGTCTAAGACAGCCGCCTCGACGTCAATACGCTTAGCCAGTTGTGCAACAGAAAGTGCGTAAAACTCTGAACGGTTCCAATCCATCATCACATCAAAGTTATCAAATACCATAAAAGCTCAACCTTGCCAGCCCTGTGGCAATAATATTGCTGTCTTTAATTGCATATCACTGACCAAATCACTTAACTGCTTAGTCTCTACAGCTTGAACTAAACTAGCCTGCGCTTGTTTAGCTTTAGCTTTGCTTGATTTAGTTTTTTTAAATTTACTATTTTTAAGCTTAGTTTCTTCAAGCTTGGTCAACTTTGTAACTTTGGGCTTTGTCTCGCCTGACATTAGCGCCATTACACCTTCACTTTGCCAATCTTGTATAGATTTACGCAATAATAATTGTGCCTTTTGCCATGTAAATTATCTGGCGACCTCACTTCTAATATAACAGGTTGGTGCATCTACCAGCCCGCTTGTGATAAATAATTTGCCGCAGAGGCCATCTTATCTGCACTGAATGCACAATATCAATGATGCCATCGTTATCACCATCAACAGCAAAGTTGACAAAAGTACTCGGCATAAACTGTACATGTACAAACGCGACTGCCCAAGAGCCCTTAAATAAATATCTAAGTCATTAGTATTCGCCTGGCGATTGTCAATCATTCGCATTGCATCTATTAATTGCTCTCGAAAAAAACTAGCACGCCGCCCTTCATAAGCGAGTGTCGCAAAGGTAGAAAAAGTATCCGTATTGCCTTGATAACTACCATAGTTAGTTTCCATACACCAAAACGCAACCAGTGTAGCTTTCGGAACAGCATATTGCGTTTCTAGTTCATTGAGCAGTGTCAAATTCTTTAAAAGTGCTTCTCTATTGAGTTTGATTTTTAGCGCATCAACACGCTGATAGTAATAATCAAAAAAAGTATTGACGAACTCTGGTTGAGCTCGATCTAAGGCAATAACACTGGGGATCAAGTTGATCTGCTGAGTGACTTTTGCAATTGTATTCGGTGAAACTCCCGCTTCAACTGCATCTTGCTGGAGCAGCAATAACTAGCCATTAAAATCATTCTGAGCAGATGCAATATTGACGTTTACAGTAAATAAAAGTATTAAAAAAAATTAAAAAATACGCATGTTTAATTGTTCAATAATAAATTTGCATAGCCTTCTTTAAAGCTTGGATACCGCAGTTTAAACCCTGTAGAAAGCAGGCGCGCATTACTTAAACGCTTACCACCTTTAATAGCATTCATGTGATTTGGTTTAACGGCATTTATTTGCGCTGCAATCCAATTCAATACTTCATATTGGCTACTGGGCGCCGAGTCTGTAACAATATAGCAAGGTAAAATATTTTTTTTGTTAGTCAGGCTTATCACCAAAAACACCATAAAAGCCGCTGCATCATCACGATGAATTCTATTTGTCCAGCTATTTTGGTCAGGCCAGCTCTCAGGAGATTTTGCTAGATTAATCATGCGTAATCTTCCTGCCCCATAAATACCAGAAAGTCTTAATATTGTGCTATTGCATGCGATTGTACCAAGCAAACTTTCTGCTTCTAACAAACGCTTTCCCCCAAAATCTGCAGGTATTGCATCGGTGGCTTCATCTAAGAGCGCATCAGTTTTTTGCCCGTACACGCGCGTGCTTGATACAAAAAATACGTGCTGTAACTTCGTATTTTTTTGTTGTGTGGCCAATATATTGCGAAAACCATCTACATAATGTGCTTTGTAGTTCTCATCGGTTTGACCATTTGCAGCAACGCAATAAATAATAATCTCTGGTTGAATATCTATAAGTTCGTTGAGCGTTTTTGCATTAGTCACATCAGCTTGAATAATCTTTACACCAGTGATTTTTTGCGCACTGCGCCTAACACCAATCACTTCATAACTCTGGCTTACGAGTTGAGAAGCAACTTCTCCGCCCAAATCACCACAACCAATGATTAGAATGCTATGCATAGCGTATTAACTTAACGAATTTGTACTTTGAAGCAAATAACCTAAAAGCTACGCTATTGAAGGCAATATACTTAACCGCTTTTTGCAGACACATTTTCAAAAAAACCATACTCAGAATTTTTCTTTTTGTGCTACTAGATTTTGTAAATATTTTTCAGCAAAAAATAATGCCACAATAGTTTTACCATCGGTAATTTGACCTTGCATGACCTTCTCTATACATTCTATAAAAGGCAAATCAAACACCTCCAACGCCTCGTCTTCGTCCAACTGTTGTGCATTTTTTTTAAGATTCTGCGCTAGAAAAATATGTATCACTTCGTTTGAGTAACCAATGCAAGGGTGGTGACACCCAAGCTTAACCCATTGCGTTGCGGAATAACCAGTTTCTTCTAGCAATTCGCGCTGACCTGTGGTTAATATATCTTCGCCTACGTCAATTTTCCCAGCGGGCAATTCCATAAACACATCGTGTAAGGGATAACGAAACTGCCTTTCTAGCACCACATTACCGTTCGCTAACAAGGCGACCACAACTACTGCGCCAGGATGTTCTACATATTCACGCGCACTTTCATTACCACTAGGCAACAACACTAGGTCGCGCTTTACAGTAAGCATACCGCCACATGCAATGGTTTGACTGCTAATGCAAGTTTCAGTTAAATTTTTATTTTGCAAAGAAATCACTCACTATTCTGTTGTTATAAAACAGTACCCGAGCCAAACGTGTCGCACACCTCAACATCGCCTTTGCTCAAGCTTTGGTTAAACCAGTAAATACCTTGTTTAAAGGTTCCGTGTGTAAAACTATCTGGCATGACGTAAGCTTGAGTTTGGTTTTGTAAGGCATCATCACTAATCCCGGCGGCGGCCATGGCTTCTTCAACATCTCCTGCTTCCAAAATTCTATTTTCGCCATCGGCATGGTTTGCCCGCGCATCTGAGTAGCAATCAGCATTAAGCTCCAAACGAACTAAATATGGGTTTGCAACAGCTTCACTGCGTGCATTTTGTCGGGCTTATTGGACTTTACCAGAGGTGCCCATAAGGTTTTCAATATGGTGTCCAACTTCATGCGCGATGACTTAGGCTTGGGCGAAATCACTAGGCGAGTTAAAACGTGTTTTCATCTCTTGGTAAAAACTTAAATCGATATAGACTTTTTGA
>JBDNJL010000124.1:0-2746 GCA_041687795.1 Methylotenera sp.
ACGATTATTTAGCACCACTCGAGTACCGCGTATTTGCGCGCAATCCACTGCCAGTCCAATCCTTACGCACAGATATGCAAGTAGCTTGCCCCCCGTTAATTAAGGGTTATTTGCGTCTGGGCGCATATATTTGTGGCGAACCTGCTTGGGACCCATATTTCAACACCGCAGATATGCTGGTAATGTTACCATTATCAAGAATTAATCCTAGGTACGCGGCACACTTTTTAAAATAATTAGTAATTGGAAAGTCGCACGTAAACAAATTTTGCAGCAAAAAAAATCGCTAGTAGCCTCTGGTAATAATATTAGCAAGCCTATTATTAGAACAAACAAATTCACGCGCTATTACCGAATTAGTTGCATCATATTGCATACTATGGTAGGCTTTATTATCGCTGGCATTATGTTGCCTTTTACCAGCAAACCGCTCAAACTAAAACTCATTAGTTGGTGGTGCAAGCATCTTCTAGGTGTATTTAATATAGGTGTTATTTATACTGGCAATGTGCCGCAAAATCCGCAGTCACTGCAAAACTGCTTGGTCGTTGCCAACCATATTTCATGGGCAGATATTCATGCGCTCACTAGCATCATTCCTGTGCGATTTATTGCTAAATCTGAAATTAGAACTTGGCCAATTTTTGGTTATTTAGCTAACAAAGCAAACGCGCTTTTTATTGACCGCGCCAAGCGACATGACGTTGCGAAAACAGTCAATTCTACAAAATTAAGTTTAATCGCTGGTGATAATATTTGCTTGTTTCCAGAAGGCACGACGACAGACGGCACCGAACTAAAGGTCTTTAAAGGCAGTTTAATTCAGGCCGCAATAGAAGCGAAATCTACTATTTTACCTGTGGTGATTCGCTACGCATTACCAGATGGTAGCCCAAACATTGAAGCGGCTTATGCCGGTGAAACTACTTTGCCAGAATCGATGCAATTAATGCTATCGCAAAAAAATCCAATTGTTAGTCTTCTTTTTTTATCACCAATTCCACTTGAATCTGTTGTAAATCGGCACTTTGGTAGGCGCAGTTTAACGCTACACTTAGAAGGCTTAATTCGGCAAGAATTAGGTTTTATCCGTTAAATCGTAAATAAAAACTTAACGGTTTTTTACAGACACATTTTAAAAGTTGCACGCTTTAAGCTTAGAGTTGCTCTTTCAAATTAGCTATATGGGTTTATCTTGTGCGTCAAAATTTACTTGCGTTATCTTTTGCGTTTCAAGCGAGAACGCAGTTAATTTTCCACCCCATAAACATCCTGTATCTAGCGCAAAAACATTATTTCTAAAATGTAACCCCAATGCAGACCAATGTCCAAAGATAATTTTGCCATTTTGCGACGCGCGGTTTGGCACATCAAACCACGGCATTAAATCTGCTGGAATATCTTCTAACTCACCCTTAAATGTAAAATTCATTTCGCCTTGCATACTGCATATTCTTAAGCGCGTCATGGCGTTTGTAATGACGCGCAATCTGTCTAAACCTAACAAACTTTCATCCCATTGATTAGGTTGATTTCCGTACATGTTATTTAAAAAATTTAGATAATCAGAGCCTTGCAGAGCCGCTTCGACTTCTGCGCCATAGGTTTGTGCATCTTTAATTGTCCATTGCGGCAACAATCCCGCATGCACCATTAAATAATCATCTTGCACGTATACCATTCGCTGATGACGTAACCAATGTAGCAACTGGAGACTGTCAGGTGCATTTAACAACGCATCAAGCGTATCGCTTCTATGTGGCCTTACAAACCCATTTGCAACGACCAAAGTATGTAAATCATGATTCCCAAGCACAACTTTTAAATTGTCTTGATGCTCAAAGCACCAACGTAATATCTCTAGCGAACCACTGCCACGGTTAATTAAATCACCTACTAACCATAACTGATCTTTTTTAGCGTTAAATTGTATGCGCGCTAATAACGCCTGAAAGGCATAGTAACAACCTTGTATATCACCAATTGCATACGTTGCCATAATCAGTTGCTCTATTTATTTTTACAATAACCATTTTAACGAAAAAGCCACTTAATCATTTAAGTGGCTTTTTAGATATTTACTAACTAGAGTAAGTGCAAATTAGAAACTTGCACCACTAGCATTTGCCATATATTTTACTGCGCCTGCAACTTCGTCGTCACTTAAGCCTGAATTACCACCTTTGGCTGGCATATTACGGATACCTTTTACGGCATGAGTCACTAAAGTATCGTAGCCTTGTGCTATGCGTGACGCCCATTGTTCTTTATCGCCAAACTTTGGTGCAGCCATTAAGCCAACTGCGTGACACATCAAACAGGCTGATTTATACACTTCCTCACCACTTTTTCCCGCAGCTTTAACAGGCGCTGCCGTAGCTGCCACAACTACCGCTTTTTCTGCAGCGGCTGGTGTTGTATCTGGGGTAGCCTCAGCAGGAGCTACTTCTGCAGCAACTACTTTAAAATTAGCACCTGAAGCATTTGCCATATACGCTACTGCATTTGCAACTTCACCATCAGTTAATGCAGGGTTTCCACCTTTAGCAGGCATGCTACGAATACCCTGCACCGCATGAGTTACCAAGGTGGTATAACCCTGCACAATGCGCGGCGCCCATTGTTCTTTATCACCAAACTTTGGTGCAGCCATTAAGCCAGCGGCGTGACACATCATGCACGCTAAGTTATATACTTGTTCGCCCGTTTTTTCTGTAGCTGGTCCAGCATCTGTCGCAGCAACCTC
>JBDNJL010000125.1:0-37985 GCA_041687795.1 Methylotenera sp.
AAAAAACCTAGATAAAATCTATATGAAACCATAGATAAAAACGCAATTAAGAATACATAGTAAAAAAATAATTTTAGAGAAAGAATAAAAACGTATGTGCGGAATTGTAGGCGCAGTTGCTAATAGAAATGTAGTTGCCAATCTAATTGATGGCTTAAGCCGATTGGAATATCGTGGCTATGATTCTGCTGGTATTGCTGTTTTAAATACTAGTGGCATAGAGCGCGTGCGCGCCGTAGGCCGAGTAGCGGCAATGACAGACAAGGCGAATGAAATAAAATTAAGTGGCCAAGTTGGTATAGGTCATACGCGCTGGGCTACGCATGGCGGTGTAACAGAAAGTAACGCGCACCCGCACGTTTCGCCCTCTAATTCTGCTGGTGAAATTGCTGTAGTACACAACGGCATTATTGAAAACCATGATGAACAACGTGATAAACTTAAAAAGCTCGGTTATGAATTTTTATCACAAACCGATACTGAAGTGATCGCGCACTTAATTCATTATTACCATAAAGATTTAAACTTACTTGCCGCCACTCAAATGGCTGTAAGCGAGCTTAAAGGGGCGTTTGCGATTAGCGTTATTTCAGTCAAAGAACCTGAACACATGGTCACCGCGCGCTTAGGTTGCCCACTATTGATAGGTTTGGGTGATGGTGAAAATTTTATTGCCTCTGATGTTTCTGCAGTACTTTCTGTGACGCGCAAAGTGGTGTATTTAGAAGATGGCGATGTAGCTGATATTCGCCGCGATGGTGTGACGATTTTTGGTCGTGATGGTGAAATAGCAGAGCGCAAAATTCACATGAGCGATGTCTCGCTCGCCAGCATGGAGCTTGGGCCTTACGCGCACTTTATGCAAAAAGAGATACACGAGCAACCACGCGCGCTGACAGATACTATTGAAGCGCTTATAGACAATAATCAATTCTCCGCCAATTTGTTTGGCGATGCCGCGAGCGATGTGTTTAAAGAAGTGGAATGTATTTTAATCCTTGCCGCAGGCACGAGTTATTACGCGGCACTTACCGCAAAATATTGGTTAGAAGGCATTGCGAAAATACCCACCAATGTAGAAATCGCCAGCGAATATCGCTATCGTCAATCTGTGCCAAACTCTAAGCAATTGATTGTCACTATTTCACAATCTGGCGAAACACTAGACACGATGGAAGCACTTAAACATGCAAAATCGTTAGGACAACATTTAACGCTGGCCATTTGTAATGTGCAAGAAAGCGCAATACCACGCGCCTCACAACTTGTGTTTTACACGCGCGCAGGTGCGGAGATTGGCGTGGCTTCAACCAAAGCCTTTACCACACAATTAGTCGCACTATTTACCTTAAGCGTTACCTTAGCCAAACAGCGCGGTTTACTCTCAACAGAAGCCGAGCAAGCACATTTAAGCGCGCTCCGCCAATTGGCTGGCAGTGTGCAATACGCGCTCAATTTAGAGCCGCAAATTCGCGAATGGGCAAAACGCTTTGCTAATAAACAACACGCGCTATTTTTAGGCCGCGGCATACACTACCCAATCGCGTTAGAAGGCGCGTTAAAGCTTAAGGAAATCTCGTATATTCATGCCGAGGCATACCCTGCAGGCGAGCTTAAACACGGCCCATTGGCATTAGTAGATAGCGATATGCCAGTGGTGGTGATTGCGCCAAACGACACCTTGCTAGAAAAAGTAAAATCAAACATGCAAGAAGTAAGCGCGCGGGGTGGCGAGCTATTTGTATTTGCCGATGCGGATAGCCACTTTACTGAATCTGAGGGCGTACATGTAATCCGCACCCCGCGCCACGTAGGCGTGCTATCCCCTATTTTGCACACTATTCCAGTGCAGTTGTTGGCGTATCATGCGGCATTGTTAAAAGGGACGGACGTGGATAAACCTAGGAATTTGGCTAAGAGTGTTACGGTAGAATAGATAAAGATTAAAAGTATGAAATCAAATTTAGAAAAATATAAAGCACAGTTGAAAACATTAGAAGACAAGGGTCGGCTTTTGATAGACGCTATGCAGCTTGAATGTCATCCTGAAGAATTTGAAAAAGAATTCAAAAAAATATTAAAAGATAAATATAAAGATTACCTTAAAAAAATTCCCACTTTTTCTACAGACTACCAGAATTGGTATTCTGAAGCACATGCTGTTATTAAACAATTAATTCCAGACCGATTAGTCGATTTCGTTAGATTTTATGAGAAGCCTAAAACTAGAAAAGATAAAGATATTAGTTGTGGAAATTATGTTATTGAAGACTATCTTCTAGGTTTAATAGCTAGAGATGTATTTAGCAATGAAGTCAAAGTAGGTCCATATGCAGCAATACCACAATTTAAACAACAACTAGCAATTTTAAAATCAGCAAATCAAAGATTTGATAGTTCTCTTTTTGACATAATGCAACTAGTCCAAGCTGATTTATTAGATTCAGAACTGGAATCTGCAAGATTGTTGCAAAAAAATAAATTTTTTCGTGCGGCAGGAGCAATTGCTGGCGTTGTGATTGAAAAACATCTTGCTCAGATATGCGCAAACCATAACATTACAGTTTCTAAAAAAAATCCAACTATTGCTGATTTTAACGATTTACTTAAAAGCTCTACCGTAACAGAGATTGCAATGTGGCGATTTATTCAGCATTTAGCTGATTTAAGAAATTTGTGTGACCACAATAAAGAAAAAGAACCAAGTAACGAAAACATTGATGATTTAATTTCAGGCACAGAAAAAATTACTAAAACAATTTTTTAGTAATTAACTAGATTCTTGTAGGGGTTATCCGACGGCAAGTTACTTCCTTTTACTTAGTCCTTGCAGAAAGTAACCAAAGTAAACGACACCCCTTACCATGGCTTTCAGCTCCCCTGCGCTACTCAACAAGCCAAGCGGCTGCGGAATCGCTGCACTCAAACAGTCCTTGCCGAAATCCCTTGTCTTGTTTGCGTTGCTTGGCATGGCAGCTGGGGTTTGAAGTTCAAAAACATGGGATTACGGTAATTTTTGTGGTGCAAAAAACCAAAACTTAACGGTTTTTCACAGACACATTTCCAGCCTTTAATATTGCATGATTTTAAATATCACTTAAAATAAACCTTTAACCAGCTAACATTAAAAGGAAAACACATGAGTGATGAAATTGTAATGCGCATTGGTGAGGCATTAGTTGCAGGCGGTCCTGCAGGCACGGCAGCAGAGCCTGAGGTGGCAATTGGTGAAATGAAAGGCCCAATGGGTGTTGCATTTGCTAATTTGTTAGGTGACCAAGTAAAAGGCCACACGCGTGTGCTGGCAATTATGAATACCGATATTATGGTGCGCCCTGCGACCATTATGGTGAGTAAAGTTACGGTAAAAGACCCGCGTTACACCAATATTTTAATGGGTACCGTACAAGCGGCAATTGCGAATGGCGTGTTAGATGCCGTGCGTTGTGGCGATATTCCAAAAGAAAAAGCCAATGATTTAGGCATTATTGTATCGGTTTGGCTAAACCCGATTGTGGTTGAACAAGAAAATTTAAACCATCAAGTATTATTTGATATTCACCGTAAGGCAACCGCGAATGCGATAAAAAAAGCCATGAATAATGAGCCGAGCATTGATTGGCTGTTAGAAAACCAAGAGAAAATTGTGCATAAATATTTTCAAATGGGTTTAGATGGCAAGCTTTAAATAGTTTATTTAACCCCTAATTTTTTAACTTGGTTAGGGGTCATTGCAAAACTAACCACCACGCTAGCCACACTGCACTTATTTGAATGATTAGCCCAGCAATTACCTTGACTGCAAATAGCGAGTTACCACTAATTGCCGCCATGAACATTTTCGAACAAACATTAGTAGAAAACGCTACTAATACTGGAATGACCACTTGTTCTGGCGTAAGCACATTAGTCGCTGCCAACGTGATGACAGAAATAGCAGCGGCGTGAACATCCACTAACCCTGCCACCCCTGAAGCTAAAATAAGACCAGTCTGACCAAACCATTCTTTTAATCCTGCAGCGGCTGTTAATACTACGGCAATGATCCCAGCAAACTTAAACGCGCTAACTAAGCTAAACGCATGCGCAGAAACAGGCGCTTGTAAGCTATTATTTCTGTACGATTGTAAAGTCAATAGCCCGCCATATGCGCCTGCAGATATGCCACCAAATAATAGAGGCCATTTAAGGGCGAGTAAGCTTGCGGGGTGAATAGCCACTAGTAATAGTGCTAGCTGAACAATCGTTGCTAAGCTAGAAAGAGCAGCGCCTGCGGCTGCAGCATTGGTAAGCTCATGCGATGCTTTTGCGCGCGCGCCCATACTGCCAATGGTAGCCACGCTAGATATAAAGCCAGAAATTAGGCCGACAACTGCTAGGCCTATACGCCCACCTAGCAGACGCAATCCAATATGACTAATTGCGCTAATACTCATCACCAAAATTACAATTAACCATAAGTGTTGAGGGTTAATGGCGGCAAACGGGCCAATAAACTTGTTGGGGACTATCGGTAAAATAATCAGTGTGGCGGCAGCAAGAATTAATAAATCGTTTAATTCAGCTTTGGTGATTACATCTTTTACAAACCCATGTATAGGTTCTTTTGCAGCGAGTAATATTGCCAAAATCACGCCTAATGCTGCAGCTAGTGCCATATGAGTAATGGCAAGACTACCTAATACAACTGTTAAGAATAGCGAAATTTCAGTGGTTAAGCCAGGGTCTTGAATGCTCCGAGAATAATAAGACGTTGCGGTGAACACGATTACACACAGCAAAGAAATTAGTAATAACCAAATATGGATTAGGCTGCTAACGCCACCTAGCATTGCCGCAATAGCAAATGTGCGTATGCCAGCGGGTGAGCGCTCAGGGCCAGTGCCTTTATTACGCTCGCGCTCAGCACCAATGAGTAAACCAATGCCTAGCGCTACGACTAAGTTTAACCAAAGCGGATGTAGAGTAAGCATTTAGACTAAATATTTACCATCACAAAATTGCTACTGCATCAGAATAACGGGCGTGATATCAAAACTGCCAGTGTCATGCCCGACTAAAATCTGCCCGTCTTGTATCGTGCAACTGATATTCATGTTTCGCGCAGCGAGCTGGGTTAAGTCGTTGGTGTCTGGCAGATTAATAACTGTGAGATGACGAATTTTTAGTAAGGTTTTACTGTTTTGCTCCCACCACATATCGGCAATTCTGCCACCGTAAAGCACCACCGCTACTTTTTTTGCGCGGCCGGCGGCTTTACGAACGTCTTTTTCTGTAGGCAAACCAATATCTATCCATAACTCTATAGCGCCAGTTAAGTCTTTTTGCCATAAATCAGGCTCATCTTCATCGCTTAAGCCTTTGGCAAACCCGAGTGTTTCATTGGCAAATAAGGTAAACGCAATTAAGCGTACCATCATGCGTTCGTCTGTTTCTGAAGGATGTCGCGCGACGGTTAAGCTGTGTTGACCGTAATATTGCCTGTCCATATCTGCAATGTTGAGGTCAATTTTATAGATGGTAGATTTAAGCGCCATCGCGCGGATCCTTTATAAGAGCCATAAGGTATTTATTTAATTATGGACTTTATTATACCGATAAGCTTAAAGGTATTTTTTAAATACTAAGACTTAACTGTTTTCACATGTGAATAATGTGCTTCAGCACATATATTCCATGGGGAAGACCTTTACGGTCTTAAAAAGTGAAAAACTTAACGGTTTCGCTATATTTCGTAAAAAACTTAACGGTTTTGTTATCTTTCGTAAAAAAACTTAACGGTTTTTTACAGACACATTTTTGTAAAAGCGCATTTAGCAAAACGTAGCTTTAGCAGTCATGCGCGCTTTCTGTTAAGCTTTCGGTTTTAAAATTTACAAAGTATCATCATGGCTCAATATGTAATGTCTATGCTCCGCGTGAGCAAAATCGTACCGCCAAAACGGCAAATTATTAAAGATATATCACTGTCTTTTTTCCCCGGTGCAAAAATCGGTCTGCTCGGTTTAAACGGTTCTGGCAAATCTACCGTGTTACGCATTATGGCCAACGCAGATAAAGAGTTTGAGGGCGAAGTGCAATGGCAGCCCAATATGACCATTGGCTATTTGCCGCAAGAGCCGCAATTAGACCTCGATAAAACCGTGCGCCAAGAAGTAGAAAGCGGCATGGGCGAAGTGATGCAAGCGCAAGCAAAGCTAGAAGCGGTTTACGCCGCATATGCCGAGCCAGATGCAGACTTTGAAAAGTTAGCTGAAGAACAAGCCAAGTGGGAAAACATGATTGCCGCCAGCGGTGCAGATTTAACCACGCAGTTAGAAATTGCCGCCGATGCGCTACGTTTACCACCTTGGGATGCGAAAATTGGCCCATTATCAGGCGGTGAAAAACGTCGCGTGGCTTTATGCAAATTGCTACTTTCTAAACCAGATATGCTGCTGTTAGACGAACCAACCAACCATTTGGACGCAGAATCTGTGGAATGGTTAGAGCAATTTCTAGTGCGCTTTCCTGGCACTGTAGTGGCGGTAACGCACGATAGATACTTTTTAGATAATGCCGCCGAATGGATTTTAGAGCTAGATCGTGGACATGGTATTCCGTGGAAAGGCAATTATTCAAGCTGGCTAGACCAAAAACAAGAACGTTTAAAACAAGAAGAGTCGCAAGAATCTGCCCGCAGAAAAGCGTTAAATACCGAGCTAGAATGGGTGCGCCAAAACCCAAAAGCGCGGCAAGCAAAAAGCAAATCACGTATCGCGCGTTACGAAGAGCTGGCGAGTGCAGAATACCAAAAACGCAACGAAACGCAGGAGATTTTTATTCCCGCAGGTGAGCGTTTAGGCGACCAAGTCATTGAATTCAAAAACGTGAGCAAAGCTTTTAAAGTTAGATTATTGATTGATAATTTAAGCTTTAGCGTGCCTGCTGGTGCAATTGTCGGCATCATTGGACCAAACGGTGCGGGTAAATCTACCTTGTTTAAAATGATTACTGGCAAAGAGCAACCAGATAGCGGTGAAGTGAACATTGGTAGCACAGTAAAAATGGCTTACGTTGACCAAAGCCGTGATGCACTGAGCGATGCTAAAACCGTGTTTGATGAAATTTCAGGCGGTTCGGATATTTTAACGGTTGGCCGTTATGAAACGCCAAGTCGCGCGTATATTGGCCGTTTTAATTTTAAAGGTGGCGACCAACAAAAAATCGTAGGGCAATTATCAGGTGGTGAGCGTGGCCGTTTACACTTAGCCAAAACGCTAATTTCGGGTGGCAATGTATTGCTACTAGATGAACCATCAAATGACTTAGACGTAGAAACCTTGCGCGCGTTAGAAGATGCCCTGCTTGAGTTTGCGGGCTGCGTATTGGTCATTTCGCATGATCGCTGGTTTTTAGACCGCATTGCCACGCACATTTTAGCCGCAGAAGGCGACTCACAATGGACGTTCTTTAACGGTAATTATCAAGAGTACGAAGAAGATAAACGTAAACGTTTAGGTGAGGAAGGTGCAAAACCGAAACGGATTCGCTACAAGCCTATTACGAGGTAAAAGCTGGTGCAATAGTTTTAAAGCAAATAAAAAGCGCATATTCAAGTGCGCTTTTTTTATTGTTATTCAATGTTAATTCTAGGTTTATGCGGTGCTTTTTTCATTGCCCAATCCCACAAAATGGGCGGAATAAAACGCATTAATCTAGCAACCACGCCCATTTGCCAAGGTATTACACAAAAGCGGCGTTTACGTTCAATCGCGTTTACAAACTTAGTGGCGGCAATCGGTGCATCCATTAAAAATGGCATTTGGTAGGTGTTTACATCTGTCATTGGCGTGCGAATATAACCCGGTGCTATGGTCGTGACGTGAATATTCAGTAAAGACATTTCAACCCGTAAGCTTTCTAAGTAAGCGATAGCCGCGGCTTTGCTCGCGCTGTAGGCGCCTGCGCCGGGCAGGCCACGGATGCCTGCCACGCTAGCGATGCCGACCAAAGTGTTTTGTTCTTTATTGCCCATGGTTTTCATCGCGCTAATAAACGGCTGAAAGGTATGCACCAAACCCATCACGTTAATATCCATCACCGCTTGAAAGGCTTCTGTATCTTCGGCAAATTCTGTAAGCGTGCCACGGCTTACGCCCGCATTCGCAATCACCACATTTGGTGTGCCATGTTTTTGCATAAAATCTGCGGCGGCGTTGCTGAGTGCTCTGCTATCACGCACATCTAAAGCGTAAATTTCCGTAGGCACTTGATAAGTGTTTTGCAACACAGTTTGTAGTTTTCGTAAGTGCTCACTTCGCCTAGCAACTAAGCCAATAATCACACCTTGATCTCTATAACGCTTTGCATATTCTGAGGCTAAGGCTTCGCCTATACCGCTAGAAGCGCCTGTAATAAATACTTTCATGTAAAGCCTTTTAAATGCTGGATGCTTAGAGTATAGACGATAAAAAACCCGTATTAAATTGCTTTAATACGGGTTTTAAAGATTGTGCTTAAAAACTTAACAGTTTTGCTTTGTTAATATAAAAACTTAACAGTTTTTGACAGACACATTTTTACAGGCTTATTTTTTCGGTGCTTTTGCTAAATCTGTACGCACGTTACTGATGATGTAATCCGTAACATTAATTGCCGCAACATTACCGCCAGCCATTGTGCTTGATGTGACAAATTGACCATTGATAATTAAGCTAGGCACGCCAGTTGCACCAGACGCACGGAAGTACTGTGTGGCACGGCTTAACTTATTGTTCATAGAAAACGAATTAAACGCAGCTTCAACTTTAGCTTTTTCTAAGCCGCTTTGCTTAGTAACCCAGAGAATCGTTGCGGCTTCATCGGTTGGGTTTAATGTTTTTTGTTTATGAATCGCGTCATACAATGGCATGTGTAGTTTTTCTAACACTTTTAAATCTTCCATTGCAAAATAAGCTTTTGCCATAGGCGCCCACGCTGGTTGTGGTAAACCTGGCATGCGTTTAAACACAACATCTGCGGGTAACTTTTTTACCCAAGCGTTTAAAAACGGTTCCATTTGGTAACAGTGACTACAGCCGTACCAAAACAATTCAGTCACTTCAATTTTGTTTAGCGTATCAGTGGGAATCACTTGCGTAGTTTTTTCAAACTCACTGCCGATTTTAGGTTCTGCAGCGAATAGACTAAATGAGGTAACGAGCATTAATGCGCTAAACAAATACTTGATCGATAATTTATTCATCATTACATTTTTCCTTTTAATGTTATTTCTTAAAAATTTAACTTTGTATTGATAGGTCAGCACTCAACCAACGCATCACTTTCAATATAGCTGACAATATTTAAAACAATAATGTTCAAGCCACTGTCATAAATAGTGACTAATTACTGTTGTGTGCTGTTGTTTACCTTAATTAAATCTGCTTTGAAGCCCTTGCTTGCAAGATCTGCGCGGGCTTTATTAATTTCTTCTAAATCTTTTAACGGGCCAACGCGCACACGATGCCAAGTACCTTTTTCTGGAATATTAGCTGTTTGTACTTGCGCTTCAAAGCCTTGCAAAGCGAGTTTAGCCTGCATATTATTGGCTTCGTCCTCTGTTTGAAATGCGCCAACTTGCAAGAAATAAGCATTTTCTACGGCTGGCATTTCTGCGGCTTCACGTTGTTTAATTTCCTCATCGGTAACCGAGCTTTCGGCCCCAGGCAATATAGTATAAAAATCAAAACGGGTTTTTTCGTCTTGTTTTTTAGTATCAGCCTCTGGCATTGGGTTATTAGACGCAGTTTTATCGTCGTCTTTTGGCGTGCCAGCTAAGTCATCATATTTATTCGTGTTTTGTTTAGTTAAATCTACAGGATTGGTAAAGGGCGTGTCGCCACCTTTAATAAATACCACCACAGCAAGCGATGCAGCAATTCCCAAAAGCACGCCAACAATTAAGCCTGTCATCAACGGGCTGCCTTTGCCCGGGCTTTTTTTACGCTCTGAGGATGGTTTGTAATCTCTACTCATTTTTTTAACTTTCTTTACATTTTTTCGGGGGAGCTAACACCAAGTAAATTTAAGCCGTTTTTTAATACTTGTTGTGTGGCGGTAATTAAACTTAAGCGTGCTAGTTTAACGGCTTCATCGTCAATTAAAAACTTATATTCGTTGTAATAGCTGTGTAAATCACTCGCTAACTCTTTTAAATAATTAGCAATGGTGTGCGGCGTAAGTTCTGTCGCGGCATTTTCAACTGTTTCTGGGTAGCTACTTAGGCGTTGCATCAAAGCAATTTCATGTGCGCGATTGAGTGAGCTTAAATCTACATGATTTAAGCTAGTTTTATCGCCGTTCCATTGTGCTAGAACGCTACTAATACGAGCGTGAGCATATTGAATATAGTACACAGGATTATCGTTAGTTTGCGCGAGGGCTAAATCAATATCAAATACCAGTTGCGAATCTGCGCGACGCGCGGCTAAAAAATAGCGCGTTGCATCGCAACCCACTTCTTCAATTAAATCACGCAACGTTACATAGCTACCTGCACGTTTTGAGAGTTTAACTTCTTTACCGCCACGCATCACGGTCACCATTTGGTGCAATACATACTCTGGCCAGCCTTGTGGAATACCAACATTTAAAGCTTGTAAGCCTGCTCGCACACGCGTGATTGTACTGTGGTGGTCAGCGCCTTGTTCGTTAATCACGCGCACAAAACCACGTGTCCATTTTTCTGCATGGTAAGCAACATCGGGTACAAAGTATGTATAGCCACCTTCAGATTTACGCATTACGCGGTCTTTATCATCACCAAAGTCTGTGGTTTTTAGCCACAAAGCGTTGTCTAACTCGTAGGTGTGGCCGCTTTTAATCAAGGCTTTTACCGTTTCTTCTACTTTGCCTTGGGCGTACAACGCACTTTCTAACGAAAATATGTCAAACTTAATTTGAAACGCACTTAAATCTAAATCTTGCTCATGACGTAAATACGCAACTGCAAAAGCTCGCACTGATTCTTCATCATTAATATCGCCGCTTGGTGTCACTTCAATATCATCTGCAACCACAGTTTTTTTAGCTAAATAGGCATCGGCAATATCTTGAATATATTCCCCGCGATAACCGTTTTCTGGGAAGCTAGTATCGTCGGTAGCAATGCCATTGCAGCGCGCTAATACTGAAATGGTAAGGTTATCAATTTGCGCACCAGCATCGTTATAATAAAACTCACGTGTAACGTTCCAGCCATTCGCATTGAGTAAGCGAGCCAAACAATCACCCACTGCCGCACCACGCCCGTGCCCAACGTGTAGCGGACCTGTTGGATTGGCTGATACAAACTCAACTTGTACGCTTTGATTGTTGCCGATTTGATTGCGACCATATGCCGCGCCAGCTTTTAGAATATCTTTCACTACTTCTTGTTGTGAAGATTCACTTAAAAAGAAGTTAATAAAACCCGCACCAGCAATTTCTGTTTTAGCGACAAAATCGCTTTTAGGTAAAGCTTCAATAATCTGTGCGGCAATGGTGCGCGGATTTTGTTTAAGTGGTTTGGCTAACACCAAAGCTAAATTAGTGGCAAAATCGCCGTGCTCGGAAGATTTTGGTCGTTCTAATATAATGCTAAATGCTGCGTCTGGCGCACTATTGTTTTTAACTACAGTTTTTGCGGCTTGGGCCAATAATTGGGTAAGATGTGCTTTCAAAGCAATTTCACATGATTTTTAATAAAAGAAGCATTTTAACCTACTGACGTAATTTTTTCTAAAACCATTATAAATCTACTAATTTATTAAACTTAACGGTTTTTTACAGGCACATTTTGACCCACTCTATTTTAAAAATTGCCTTAGATGTTCCGCTAGACCGCTTATTTGATTACCTAAATATCGGTCATAACGGGAATATTGGCCAAGATGTTCACATTGGTCAGCGAGTATTAGTGTCGTTTGGGCGGCGAAATCAAATTGGTATTGTGATGGGTTTGGCGGATGCGAGTGAAGTGCCGCTAGAAAAATTAAAACCAGTCAGTAAGATATTTTTGGATGAGCTTCCAATAGACGCTGAAACGTTAGGCTTAATTAAATTTAGTGCTGATTATTATCAGTACCCGTTTGGTCAGGCTTTACTTTCTGCGTTGCCAGCTAGGTTGCGGCAAATTACACCAGCAGTTTCACGAAAACAATATGCTTATAAATTAACTGCAGCAGGACGCGCTCTGCAAGTTGAAAGCATACCAAAACGGCAGCAGGTTACTAGGCGCGTACTTGAGGCGTTGCAATTAAACGAGCAACTAACAGAAGCTGAATTAGATGCAATAGCGGGTACTGCGCGCAAAGCTGCAAAACAAATGGTGGTTGATGGTTGGGCTAGCGCCAGCCAAGTTTATGCGGCAGTTACTTCACTTCAGATACCAATATCAGTTTTGCCAGACTTAAATGATGAACAAACGCTCGCAGTCAAACACATTACGCAAGAGGTACAAAACTTTAAAGCTTGGCTGCTACATGGCATTACAGGTAGTGGAAAAACTGAAGTGTATATGCGGATTATGCAGCATGTGTTGCGTGAGCCGAACGCACAAGTATTAGTTTTAGTGCCCGAAATTAACCTCACACCACAGTTAGAAGCGCGTTTTAGAAGCCGCTTACCTAATTATCTACTTGTGAGCTTGCACAGTAACCTAAGCGAGAGTGAGCGCTTACATCATTGGCAACTATCGCAATCTGGCGCTGCTGGCATTGTGATTGGTACTCGGCTTTCTATTTTTACGCCGTTGCCAAATTTAAAATTAATTATTATTGATGAAGAGCATGATAGCTCTTATAAACAGCAAGACAGCATGCGCTATCACGCGCGTGATGTTGCGATGGTGCGTGCAAAACGATTGAATATTCCGATAGTATTGGGTAGCGCCACACCTGCCCTTGAAAGTTGGTTTAACGCACAAAATAGCGAACAAAACTCGACTCCAAAATATCAATTGTTAAGCTTAAAAGAGCGAGCAGTCATCGCGGCGAAACTGCCATTGATTGAATGCATTGATACAACTAAAGTGAATTTGCAGCAGGGCTTAACCCCGCAGTTGATTGCTGCGTTAAAGTTGCGTTTAGCACGCAAAGAGCAAAGTTTGCTTTTTATAAATCGTCGTGGTTATTCGCCAGTTTTATTATGTTCAGCTTGTCATTGGATAGCGCCTTGCAAGCGCTGCAGTAGCCGATTAGTGGTGCATTTAGGATTACGAAAATTGCGTTGCCATCATTGCGGCCATGAACAAAAAATTCCGCATCAATGCCCAAGCTGTGGCGATGCAGATTTGCACCCAACAGGACACGGAACGCAACGTTTAGAGCAGACCTTGGCTGCACTACTACCCAGCGCACGAATAGCTAGAGTTGACCGCGATAGCACTAGCCGTAAAAATGTGTTGGTAGAAATTTTAGATAAAGTACACAACCAAGAAATTGATATTTTAGTCGGCACACAGATGCTGGCTAAAGGTCATGATTTTCCAAATTTAACGCTAGTAGGCGTGGTAGACACTGATAGCGCGTTGCATAGCCCGGATTTTAGAGCGAGCGAGCGGCTTTTTGCACAACTGATGCAAGTGTCGGGTCGTGCTGGACGCGCGGATAAAGCTGGGCAAGTCATCATACAAACGCAATTTCCAGACCACAATTTGTTTAACGCGATACGAAGCCAAGACTATGTGCATTATGCCAACGCCATGTTGCAAGAGCGTGAACAAGTGAATTTTCCACCTTATGTATTTACCGCGCTAGTTCGTGCAGAAGCAAAGGAGTTTCAACTTGTGCAGCATTTTTTAAATCATGTCTTTAAACTAGCGCGCGGTTTGAATAATGACGTGATAGTGTACGATCCAGTGCGTCCACAAATGGAGCGCAAAAAAGGTATGGAACGTGGACAAGTATTAATGCAAGCCAATAGCCGCGCTGCATTACAAAATGTGCTGAGGAACTTAGTGCATCAATTGCGCGGTCAAGCAGTCGCTGCAAAAGTACGCTGGTCGGTAGATGTTGACCCTTTAGAGTTTTAAAAATTTAAAGCTTAAGTCTCTGTTTGCTTAAAATCTTAAGTGCTTTTTCCTTTGAGATAAAAAAACAAACCGCCTTGCTCTTTAAATGTAAAATTTTCATCAGTTTTCTACTGGCACATTTTCTTAGCGTCCGTCAAAAATAAAAACTTTAATGTGGCTCGATAATTCTTTCATTTTGTTACTTAAAAAAATAATTTAAGGAGCCACCTAAGCTTACATTTCAATCTACTTAAATGAGAAATTAGGTATAGTCTTGATAGCGACTCCTAGCTTTGAACCATACCTGCCAAACGTTGCAAGTGCTTGCCTAAATACAAGCAGGCTTTAAGCCATTGGGTAGTTTGATACCAAAGTTAAATATGATAGATGTATTTGGATTATTAACTTTTGAATCTTGATTGGTCTCACAAGCTTTCGTGGGATCTTCAACACCTGTTTCAAAGCCAGCCGCAGGTGCTGCCACATTAAGAATTGTCATGTTTTGAGCTGGGTTGTCATTAAGAGCCAATAAGCTTCCTAAACCTGCAGCATCTCTAGGGGAGAAGTTTTCTGGTGACCCACTTGGAGCGAAAATTGAAAGTGTGCTCCCTATATAACTAATTATGTAATTACTTCCAGCATCCAATGTGCCTTGGTTGATTGCATAATTACCAACGCTTTCACCTACGGCGCGATCAAGTGCTCCCAAAAGGGTATCTCCGCCAAATAAACCTGATCCACCAATTGTAAAAGTAAATGGTAAAGGATCTGCAGAACCAAATATCTTATTTTGTCCGGAATTTGCAGTAATAGTTAAGCTTGCCTGATCAATTAGCCCTGTATTATTTGCTGCAAAAGTAACGGCATAATTACTACCACCATTACCATCACTCACATTGCCTGTAGCCGTTAGCGTTTTGTTGGCACCTGCATTTTTGTTATCAAAGGCTTGGTTAAATGCACCTGTATCACCAGCCACAATAGAACCAGAAGTTACAATCGGAGCACCTGCTGAAGTTGTGTTGCCATCATAGGTTTTTGTGTCTGTGGCTGCTGATACCGTAATCGCCCGTTGAGTGACTGTCCCCAAGTTGCTCGAAGCAGTTGGGCTGGCTAGCGTGTAACCAAACACCGGTTTTCCAGCATTAGTTGCCCCAACGATGCTAAGCGTGTTTGAAGTAACAGTTTTGCCTGTATTTGCATTTTTATCACCATAAGTCGCACTGCTAAGGGTAGATAAATTCACTATATCACCGTCAATCGCGCCACTTTGGCCTATGTTTAAACTGCCAATTGGTGCGGAAGTATTGCCATCATAGACTTTGGTCGCAGTACCTGCCAAGCTCACTGTTATTATTGGCGCCACAGTATAAACAAAGCCATTACCCGTGCCAGAAATCGTGCCTGGAAAGCCTGTGTTATATTGTTTAAAGTTAGAGGATGATATTAAGCCTGCACCCCGCGTATCGGCTGTGGGGTCAGTGGAATAGGTCAACCAGCGTGAGCCCGCGCCAGCAGTTAAATTACGGTTGGTAGGATTAAGGAAATTTTGCGCTGATACGAGGTTAATAGACGTACCAGAGCCAGTTCCAGTGGCGGTGATGTTGCCGAGTAAAGTTAGATTATCTGATAGCGTTTGCGCAGTCATTGTTCTAACACTAGACGTATTTAAAAATAAAGCATTTGAATCAACTAAATTAACATCACGCCCGCTTGTGATGGCTACAGTATTAAAGTTATTAGCCATATTATTGAGCGTAACATTATTTGCAACACCAGCATTAATGATAGTTGCACCGCCTACCTCAATAGCACCTGTTTGCGTCACTGCTCCAGCCGTTTGCAAGTTGTAATTACCTGTCAAATCGCTTGCACCCAACACAATCGCATTGGCATCACGCAAACTCACGTTGTTGGCGCTGCCAATAGCAACACTTGCAAAGTTATTTGATGCATTTGTCGCAGTAATGTTGCCAGAGCCTGTACTCATGGCAAGTGCATTGCCACTTGCGTTTACACTATTGGAAAAAGTGATTGCGCTGTTTGTGGTGGTAAGGTTGGTTGCTGCGCCTAAAGTAACCGCATCCCTATAGGTCTGAACACCAGTGGTAGTCACCGACCCTCCGTTAATCGCTGTAGTGCCGCCTGCGTTGGTAGTCAGCGAGGTCAAAGCCAACGTATTTCCAACCGTGCCACTCAAGGTGGTCGCGCCAGTGGTATTGATGGCAAGTGTTCGATTAGCACCGCTAGAATTAATCGTACCTGCAAAATTGATATTACCACTGGTTAAGCCGCCAGTGCCTACAGTAGCAGTCATTGTGGTGTTGGCAGAAAGTAGCGCATTACCATTCACGTTAATATTGCCGCCGTTGCCGCCAACACCTGTGCCAGTGCGTGCGCCGCCGCTTGTGGTGATGCTGCTATGCGTAATGGTATTGCCCGCGCCTGCGGCAAATGTGACTGCACCGCCAGTACCCCCGTTCTGATTGATTCCCAGCCCAGCGCTACCTGAACTGGTAATTGCGCCAGCGATTACATCGCCACCTGCGCTAATACTCAATACACCAGCATTTCTGCCAGCATTGCCTGTTAAGCTAGTGCCTCCAGCACTTATAATGGCGCCATTCACAGATGCATTACCAAGTGCGCTCAGATTAATGTTGCCGCCATGCCCCAAGGTTGCGCCTTGAGTAGTGAGTCCGGTAGTAGTGATATTGCCGCCAACGGCATTATTGATGATATTAATCGCTCCGGCGACCCCACCAACACCTGTGCCCCTTGCGTTACCAGTACGTGCGGTAATTGTTGTCGTTGTAACATTGCCACCACCATTGTTCGTTAAATCAACGCTACCTGCATTACCACCATTCCCGTTGGTGGCCGTTGCATTTCCGCCAGAAGTGGCAACAGCCGTGGTGGAGATGCCGCCGTTGGCATTGGTGCTGATATTAGCCGCATTGCCGCCATTTTGGTTAGTGCCTAGGCCCCCACTGCCACTGGCCGCAATGGAAGTGCCAGTGAAAGTGCCTCCGCTATTAATTGTTACAGTGCCAGCATTTTTGCCTGCATTGCCTGTTCTCACAGTCCCGCCACTGCTGGCAATCGCACCTGTGGCAATGTTGCCTGTTGTAGTGCTTAATTGTATATTGCCGCCATTACCATTGCTGTTGTTATTACCTGATGTTGTAATAGCGCCAGTAGTCAAACTGCCGCTTGCACTATTAGCTATGGTAATGCTTCCAGCATTACCGCCCGTACCTGTTCCGATTGCTACACCAACACGGCTGTTTAGGGCGCCTGAGGTAACTGCTCCAGCCGAGCTATTATTAATGCTGATGATGCCTGCGCTGCCGCTATTGCCGTTGCCCGTGCCCGCATTACCACCGCTCGCCGAAGCCGTACCCATCGAAACGCTGTTGCTACTTGTAATTGAAATGCTGCCTGCATTACCGCCATTGGTGTTTGCAGCGTTGCCATTGCTACCAGAGGCTGTAATTGCACCAGTTCCAGTGTAGCCACCTGTGTTAATGATAATTGCACCACCATTTCGCCCGTTATTACCCGCACTCGCTGCACCGCCATTGGCCGTGACTGTTCCTGCACCCAAATTGGTTGCGCCTGCAGAAGTAATGCTGATATCACCAGCATCTGCGTTTCCCGCGCCAGTGGTAGCAATATTACCTACTGTTCTAGTAATGTTTGCACCAGACAAACTGATACCGCCTGCCTGAGAGGTAATATTTGCGCCGATTGCAAGATTGCCAATACCGTTATTGTCGGCGTCCGCCTGCATGGTAATTGCGCCCGTCCCTGATGTTGTGACTGCCGCATTGACCGCAATATTGTTATTGGCTTGCAATACCAAACTGTTATTTGCGTTGCCAGTAGCCGTTGCAACATTAAATGCAGTACTCACCGTGATGTTATTGGTGGCCTGCAGTGTAATAGTGCTGCCTGCTGCAATGCCTGCAAAACTACCGCCCGCATTGACATTAAAGGTGCTGTTTAATCCAGCGTCATCAGTAAAGGCTTGAGTAATGTCAGCTGGAGGAGTAAATCCAGTAGTATTAGCATCTGCCGTGGTAAGTATGATATTGAGTGGGTCAAGCAGTAAATTACCGCCCTGTCCGTGCATCGCACTTAAGTCAGCTTTACCTGCGAAATCTAGGTATTGTTTACCAGAAACTTCGGCAAAACCGCCGTTACCGCCATCTGCGCCACCTTTGGCTAAAATATTGCCATAATAGCGCGTGCTGCTATCCGCCCATACAATCGCTTTACCACCATCGCCTTTATGCTTGGCGCTCACATCTATATTGGCACCTGGTGCTATATAGGTAGTGCGTGCATTGTAAACTTGCGCATTGTTACCTTTATAGTCTCCGCCTACTAGCACCTTACCTCCGCCTGAATCACCAGAGGCATCCAATGTAGCGCCCTTAAATAATGCAACTTGCTCCCCAGTAACTTGAATGCTGCCGCCTTTGGTGCCTGTTTGGTTTCCCGTTGTGCTCAAAGTGCCACTCACACTCACTTTGGCGTTGGCGCCTCCTTCAAGCCTAATTACACCATTGCGCTCAACTAGGGCATTGGCTTGCACAAGTCCCGAAACATTGACTGCTGAGCTACGTGAATTAGTAGCCAATTGCAGCGACCCTCCATCTGCTTGTATCGTGCCAGATTGTTCCACTAAGGCATTAAGCGCATCACCGCTTAACTTCGCTTTTACCAAACCGTTGCCGTAAAAATCTAATATGGCAGATTGTGCCGAGCCCAATACAACACTTCCATGATTAGCAATCAATTTGCCGCTATTGTTAACTTCATTACCTAGCATGACAATGTAGCCACCATCAAGGGCTTTAATGACGCCGCGATTAACAACACTACCAGTATTATCACTCGCATTAAATTGATAGCGGCCACCTAAAAAGTCTGCATTTGAGATGTTCATGCTGGTAGCGACCAAACTACCAACATCTACTTGAGCACTTTGCCCAAACAGTACACCATTTGAATTGACCAAAAAAAGGCTACCTGTTGCAGTTAAGTTGCCGTAAATTTGCGAAGCTTCTGAGCCAATAACACGAAACAAAGCCACGCCTTGATTAGGTTGCAATAAGTTCACAGTTTCATTAGATGCAATGCCAAATGATTGCCAATTAGTAATTAGCTGCCGTGAGCCTTGATTGATGATTAGATGATTGCCATTGGTTTGAAAGCTAGCTTGACCAAACTTGACGTCAGCATCAGAAGGAAGGCCATACACAATACTAGGTGCAGCAAAAACTTGACCAAGCGCAATGCAAATGGCCAGTTTTTTTAATTTAGGCAAAATTGTAGTCACGTTAATTTTACCTCGCGATACCTCTTTTGATTTTCCATGCGCTTTTGCAAACTCTGCAACCGCTTGCCACATTTGCGCGCTGTGGTTAAACACTAAACGGTAGTAATGATTCATTATCAAAACTCCTTCTGAATTTGTCCCCAAAATCGGGTGTCGTTTTCGGCGTCTGCACCTTTAAAATCTCGGTTTTGATGAGATGCAGTCACGCTAAACCGCCAATCGTTTTTAAACATCAAATCCATACCCAAGCCGCCTTGGACTGAGGTTACATAGTTATTATTACTCAATGCATTTTTGTTCAACCTACCTCTTCCGGCATCGATAAATACGTATGGACTAAGTTCTATTAGCAATAAACTTGCCAACGATTGATTTGCAGAGATTCTTTTTCTAATTTCAGCACCCGTCATTAATCCGCTGTCAGCAAGGCTTGGTAGTTCGGCAAATGCACGCCAGCGGTTAATCGCACCGATTGCAAGCTTTTCTACACTATCTAAATTTTTGTTTGTAGCTTGGTAGTCCGCTCGCAAGGCAAGACTGAAGCCGTTTTGATAATATTGAGTACGTGAGGCAACAACATTATATTTTACAAAATTACCTTCTGTTTTAGCATTTGTTTCATCTAGCGCTTGTGCTAAATTATTTTTAAAATTAACCCGTCCTGCATGAAGGTTAATACCGAACTGATTACTAGCTTCACCTGAATTATCAAGCCAATCAGCAAAAACGCCGAGGTCAAAACCGTTAATTTCTCGTCGATTTATCAATGCAAATGCGGAGACTTCATCATTCACTTTTTTATGTGAGCCTGCAAAGCGTGCTGTTAATCCATATTGTGAATTGCGTACAATCGGCTGATCCAAGCCAAAATTAAAATACTGACCATCACCTTTTGCGTTTAATGCGGCAAATTCACCACCCAACTTGTAATCTACATAGTTGTAACTCAGACTAAGCTGCGTACCCGATGCGTGCACTGGTGTAAAGTAAGCCATTTGCAACCCGCGCTGTCCTTCATCATTTGAGCGTCTTAGATTTAAACTAAGCTGATCACCCACGCCCAAAGGATTATTGAATCTCAAACCTGCTAATACAACTTCACGCCCTGTAAAAGGGTTGCCATGGGTATTAGCTACAATATAAGCGCTCAACCTAGGTAGTGGTTGTAGTTCAATTTCAGCATCGGTACTACCCACTTCCTCCCCTGGATTAAGTTGCGCGCTTGCACGTATGGCGGGTAAAGAGTTTAGCAAGGTCACATTACGTACTAAATTATTGGCACTAATGGAATCTCCTTGCTTAAGGCGGTACGCCGCCATTTTTTTAGAAACTCTGCATTAAGATTATCAGTACCATTTAATGTCAATTCGCCTAAATTGCCTTCCAAGATAGCAATTTCTACAGCGTTTTCGTTAATATCTTGCGCTGGCAAATAGGCTTGCGCCAAAAAATAACCATTTTTTCGATAATGTTCGGTAATGACTTTTGTGGCTTCATTAAGGTCTTTCAGGCTAGTCTCACGTAAGGTATAAGAGCTCACCAGCTCGCCCAGTTGAGCATCTGTAAACGCTTTATTACCGCTAAAAGTAAATACTTGAATCGCCAACTTAATCTCTTGGTCATTCGCACTAGGATTATAAGCAGGCTTGCTCTGCTGTCTAATGTCAGCGGGTGCTACATTTAGTGGTGGCAAGACAGGCTCTTGACGTGGAATGTTGGCGGAGTTAGGTAAAGTGGACGCTGCCGCGCTTACCACGGCGTAACCAAAAAAAATTAAGCATATTAGAGCTAAGCTAAATATTTTTTTATTGATTAATTTGGTTATTAAAAACATAGGGTTAAGGTATATTGATTATAATTTAAGTTATTATTACTCTTTTAGAATTCTAATTGATTGGCACCCAAAGACAAATAAATTTATGTATTTTTTTCTTCCCTAAGCATTAAGTTATCTGCACTTTTAAAAATCTCTGAAAACACCTTCAGCAAGCCTGGCTGCATAATGATAAGTTGCGTGTATTAAAGCGACCGTGCCTTGCAATTTTTGCTTTAACGAAAATAGTAGTAAATATTTGCAGTGAGCGCTGTTTAAGTTTGCTAGTAAGGTTGATATCAGGACTGACGGAACTCTGATATCGCAATAGATTTTTAGCTCGCATTACATGTAGTGTTGGTCTAAAAGTCGTTAACTTAAATGTAATTCTAAACGACTATCCACTTCAACCACAAAGTACTTCAATAACGAAAATTACTTATCACCTCTTAGTATGTGTTGCTTTTTTGAGGCTATTGATTAAATACATAATTTCCTTAAGTCACGCCTTTTAAGTCGGTGTTACTTACAGCTCTACATCCCCATAAAAAACAGTAATGTGTTAAATTAAATTAATATCCGGGGGGAGACGTAAATTTTTGGTTAATTAATTACTGTAAAATAATCATTACAGAGCTTTTGCGGGTGTAGTTCAATGGTAGAACGCTAGCTTCCCAAGCTCGATACGCGGGTCCGATTCCCGTCACCGCTCCAGTGCAAATTAAATTATTATAAATTAGAGTTGTCACAAGCGTTATGGCCAATAAAATAGCAAATCAAATTCCACCTTCAGTACTAACTTTTGCAGGTACAGACCCTAGCAGTGGTGCAGGCTTGCAAGCAGATATTCTTACATTTGCAAGCATAGGCTGCCATCCGCTTTCGGTAGTAACCGCCGTTACTGTGCAAGATACTGTGGGCGTTGAAAGTGTGCTTGCCATGGATGCAGACTGGGTAAACGACCAAGCACGTGCGATTTTAGAAGACGTGCAAGTGTCCGCGTTTAAGTTAGGCTTGCTAGGGTCAGTAGAAAATATTGCGGTGATTGCTGAAATTATGGCGGACTATCCAGACGTGCCCTTATTAATTGATCCAATTTTAACTTCAGGTCGAGGTGATGATTTAAGCAATGATGACATGATGGACGCGATGATAGAGTTGCTGTTTCCTCAAGCAACGCTGATTACGCCAAATAGCTTAGAAGCGCGTCGATTTGCTTTTGCTGATGATACGGATGAAGTAGGCTTAACATCATTAGATGAATGTGCAGCGCGTTTGCTTGAAATGGGTTCTGAATACGTGTTGATTACGGGTACGCATGAGCGCACTGCCGATGTGACCAATGTATTATATGGTGAAAACAAACTGATTAAAGCCTATAAGTGGGAGCGTTTAGCGGGCAGTTATCATGGCTCGGGCTGCACGCTCACAAGTGCAATTGCGGCTTGTATGGCGCATGGTTTAACTATGGAAGAAGCGATTCAAGAAGCGCAAGAATACACATGGCAAACCCTTAAAAATGGTTTTAGGCCGGGCATGGGACAGCTCATTCCAGACCGCATGTTTTGGGCGCGTGATGAAGAAGATGCTGTAGTGGTCAGCGGTGATGGTAGCGCTAAAACGCACTAAGCTTATGCAAATGTGTCTGTGAATAATGGATAAGTTTGTGCATGCGCATGCATAAAATTCGTGGTTTATATGCAGTAACGCCCGATATTGCAAATACAGCATTGCTTTGCCAAATGGTAGAAGCTGCGTTGCAAGGCGGCGCTAGCGTAGTGCAATATCGCAATAAAGTTGCAGATAAAAATTTACAATTCATTCAAGCAAAAGCATTGTTAAAAATTTGCCAGCAATATCAAATACCGCTCATTATTAATGATAATTTGATGCTAGCAAAAATGATAGGAGCAGATGGCGTGCATTTGGGTGCCAGCGATGGTGAAGTTTCTGTGGCACGTGAAACATTGGGCGCTGATAAAATTATAGGTGTATCTTGCTACAACCAAATTTTGCTGGCTGTAAGCGCTGCCGAGCAAGGCGCTAGTTATGTCGCATTTGGCGCATGCTTTGCTTCTAACACCAAACCTAATGCGCCTACTACGAGCCTTGCACTATTTGATGAAGCTAAACAATTAAATATTCCAATAGTGGCAATTGGCGGTATTGATTTGCAAAACGCACATTTACTGAAAGCTGCTGGTGCAAACGCAATTGCAGTAGTCAACGCATTATTTGCTAGTAAAAATATTACGCAAACCGCAACAGAATTTAAACATTTATTTAATTAAGACTATTCACCATGACATCAAGCAATCAAACCCTTTTTGAAAAATCACAAGCCTTAATTCCAGGCGGTGTCAATTCTCCAGTGCGCGCCTTCCGCAGCGTGGGCGGCACGCCTGTATTTTTCAAAAAAGGTTTAGGCAGCAAACTTTGGGATGTGGATGGCAAAGAGTATATTGACTACATCAATTCATGGGGTCCAATGATTGTTGGTCACGCGCACCCTCAAGTGATTAAAGCCGTGCAACTCGCAGCAGAAAATAGTTTATCGTTTGGGGCGCCAACTGGTTTAGAGCTTGAAATGGCGGAGCTAATTAACAAGCTTGTGCCTAGTATGGAGCAAGTGCGTTTAAATAGCAGTGGAACAGAAGCGACCATGAGTGCAATTCGTACTGCGCGCGGCTTTACTGGGCGCGACAAAATTTTAAAATTTGAAGGTTGTTACCATGGTCACTCTGATGGCTTATTGGTTAAAGCAGGTTCTGGTTTGCTTACATTTGGCGAGCCAGATTCTGGTGGTGTGCCAGCCAGTATTGCCGCGCATACGCTCACCTTGGAATACAACAATACGCAACAGTTGCAAGATTTGTTCACTAAAATGGGCGATGAAATCGCTTGCGTGATTATTGAGCCAGTCGTTGGCAATATGAATTTAATTGTGCCGCATTTGGAGTTTTTACAAACCTTGCGCGCGCTTTGCACCAAGCACGGCAGTGTACTGATTTTTGATGAAGTAATGACAGGTTTTAGGGTACATTTGGGTGGCGCGCAAGCGTTATACAACATAAAACCAGATATGACTACTTTGGGTAAAGTGATTGGTGGTGGTTTGCCAGTGGGCGCATTTGGTGGACGTAAAGATATTATGCAATGCCTAGCACCTGTGGGTAAGGTGTATCAAGCAGGCACGCTGTCTGGCAATCCAGTAGCAGTAACAGCTGGCTTAACAACCTTGGCGTTAATTCAAGCGCCAGATTTTCACAAAAATTTAACTGCGCAAACTAAAAAACTGATGGATGGATTAAAAGTAGCTGCAAAAGATGCTGGCGTAGTATTTAATGCGCAAAATGTAGGCGGCATGTTTGGGCTTTACTTTAGTGAAAAATGCCCAGAAAGCTATTCAGAAATTATGCAATCGAATAAAACGCATTTTAATCAGTTTTTCCATAGCATGTTAGAAAGCGGTATTTACTTAGGCCCATCAGCTTTTGAAGCGGGCTTTGTTTCTAGCGCGCATACTGATAGCGACATTGCAAAAACGATTACTGCAGCTAACGCAGCATTTTTGGCTATTAAGTAAAAAAGTTAATTTTTTGACCAATTTAAGGTAAAAGTTTAACGATTTGCCACTTTAAGATAAAAAAACTTAACGGTTTTTTACAGACACATTTTTTGCCAGCAATACTTATAGGCTAAGAAAGCTGTATTTACAGAACTACACCTAAAATATTCTTGAAATATTCTTGGGTTTTAGCGCCTATCTTATTGAACACATAGGCATTTAGCGGTAAACTTGAAGGTTCCGCTAAATGTTTTGTGATTAGATAATATGGCATCAGATTTAAGTAATTCTATCGGTATCAATTCCGCAGATTCAGCAGGCTCAGAGACAGTGTTTTCAGGTAAACCAACCAAACAGGGCTTGTATAATCCAAGCAACGAACGAGACGCTTGTGGCGTCGGTTTTGTGGCGCACATCAAAGGCAAAAAAAGCCATGAAATAGTGCAAAAAGGCCTAGAGTTACTCACAAATTTAACGCATCGCGGTGCAACTGGTTACGACCCAAAGCTAGGCGATGGCGCTGGCTTGCTCATGCAAATGCCAGACGCATTTATGCGTAAAGAAGCGGCAAAGCTAAACATCAATCTACCAGCGGCTGGAGAATATGCAGTGGGCAATGTATTTTTGCCACAGATTGCTAAAAGCCGAGAAGCTTGCGAAGCGCTTATCGTAAAAATAATCGCAGAAGAAAATCAAATATTTTTAGGCTGGCGTAACCTGCCAGTAGATAACAGCAATATTGCAGATGCAGCGCGTGATGTAGAGCCAATGATACGTCAAGTATTTATCAGCGCTGGTAAATACAATTTGGCGGTTCTAGATCAAAACATATTTGAGCGCAAATTGTTTGTGATTCGTAAGCGTATTGAGCACGCAGTTAATGTCTTAAAACTCAACGATAAAGCGGCATTTTATATACCGTCACTTTCAAGTCGTACTATTGTCTACAAGGGCATGTTGCTCGCCAATGAAGTGGGTGTGTATTACACAGATTTAAACGATGAAAGTGTAGTTTCAGCACTTGCGCTAGTGCATCAGCGTTTTTCTACCAATACCTTCCCAGCGTGGGACTTAGCGCATCCATTCCGTATGATTGCGCATAATGGTGAAATCAATACCGTACAAGGGAACGTAAATTGGATGGCCGCGCGCCACGAAACCATGCGCTCTACCTTAATTGGTGAAGATCTAGAGAAGCTTTGGCCACTCATAGCCGAAGGTCAATCTGACTCAGCTTGTTTTGACAATTGCTTAGAGCTTCTTGTGGCGGGCGGTTATTCATTGCCGCATGCGATGATGATGTTGATTCCAGAAGCATGGTCAGGCAATCCGCTCATGGATGAAGAGCGTCGCGCGTTTTACGAATACCATGCTGCGTTAATGGAGCCATGGGACGGGCCTGCAGCAGTTGCATTTACCGATGGCCGCATGATTGGTGCAACTTTAGACCGCAATGGTTTGCGTCCGGCACGTTATTTAGTGACTGATGACGACCTCGTGATGATGGCTTCAGAAATGGGAGTGCTTACATTTCCACAAGAAAAGATTGTAAAAAAATGGCGCTTACAACCTGGCAAAATGTTATTAATCGACATGGAACAAGGCCGCATTATTGACGATGCAGAAGTAAAAGACGAGCTTGCAAAAGCTAAGCCATACAAAAAATGGATTGAAAAAACCCGCTATTTTTTAAGTGATATGCCTAAAATTGATGGCAAGTTAGAGATGGCGGCAAGCTTGTTAGATACACAACAGGCGTTTGGCTATACGCAAGAAGACATTAAATTTGTCATGCAACCAATGATGATAAACGGTGAGGAAGCCTCTGGCTCTATGGGTAACGACAGCGCGTTGCCGGTCTTATCAAATAAACCAAAACAGCTTTATAACTATTTTAAACAGTTATTTGCACAAGTGACTAACCCGCCAATCGATCCAATCCGCGAAGAATTGGTGATGTCTTTGGTGACATTTATTGGCCCTAAACCAAACTTGCTCGGCGTAGATGAAACATCACCACCATTACGATTAGAGGCTAGCCAACCAGTTCTAATGCTAGATGAGCTCGAGCAATTAAAAGCGATTGCGACCCTTACGCAAAATCAATACAAATCTTTAGTATTGGATATTACTTACCCTATTGCTCAAGGCAAAACGGGTATGACGGCCGCGGTTTCGAGTATTGCCAGTGCGGCTGAAAAAGCCGTGCATGATGGTTTTAATATTCTTATATTGTCTGACCGCAATATCAGCGCTGATCGTTTGGCAGTTCCAGCCTTGCTTGCCTGTTCTGCCACGCATGAACACTTAGTGAAAGTTGGACTAAGAACTAGTACAGGTTTAGTCATTGATACTGGTTCAGCGCGCGAAGTACATCATTTTGCAATGCTTGCTGGCTATGGGGCAGAAGCAGTGTGTCCGTGGTTAGCATTTGAAACTGTTAATAGTATGATGGGTGCAGACGGCTACGGCGCCTCTAAAAAGTTTGTAAAAGCAATTGGCAAAGGTTTATATAAAGTCATGTCCAAAATGGGCATTTCTACTTATCAATCATACTGTGGTGGGCAAATTTTTGAAGCCGTTGGTTTAAATAGTGCATTTGTAGATAGGTACTTTACTGGCACAGCCACCAATATTGAAGGTATTGGACTTGACGAAGTTGCAGAAGAAACGCTGCGTTTACATAACGCTGCTTTTAGTAATGACCCTATCTTAGCTAATAGGCTTGACGCAGGCGGTGAATATGCCTTCCGTGTGCGTGGCGAAGAGCACATGTGGACACCAGACTCAATAGCAAAGCTACAACATGCAACGCGTACCAACTCAGCTAGCACTTACAAAGAGTACGCAAAACTTATTAACGATCAAACACGTCGCCATATGACACTGCGTGGCTTATTCGAAATTAAATCAGTGGGCGCTGTAATTCCTTTAGAAACAGTAGAGCCAGCTTCAGCCATCGTAAAACGTTTTGCTACTGGCGCAATGTCGTTAGGATCGATTTCAACCGAGGCACATGCAACTCTAGCTATTGCCATGAACCGTATTGGTGGTAAATCTAATACTGGTGAAGGTGGTGAAGACTCTAAACGCTTTATCCCTGTAGCTAAGGATACGAGTATGTCTGATATTATCGGTGTGAAAAACGTTGTTAGTAATATTCTACTCAAGGCTGGCGATTCAATGCGTTCACGCATTAAGCAAGTAGCATCAGGTCGTTTTGGTGTGACGGCAGAATATTTAGCCAATGCTGATCAGATTCAAATTAAAATGGCGCAAGGTGCAAAACCTGGTGAAGGTGGTCAATTGCCTGGTCACAAAGTGTCAGAATACATTGCTAAATTACGTTTTTCTGTACCTGGCGTGGGTTTGATTTCACCCCCACCGCATCATGATATTTACTCAATTGAGGATTTAGCACAATTGATTCATGATCTTAAAAATGCAAATCCAAAAGCATCTATTTCAGTCAAATTAGTATCAGAAACTGGTATTGGTACAGTAGCTGCAGGTGTAGCAAAAGCCAAGTCAGATCATATTGTAGTTGCAGGTCATGATGGCGGCACAGGCGCATCACCAATATCATCAGTAAAGCATGCAGGCACGCCTTGGGAATTAGGTTTGGCTGAAACACAGCAAACTTTGGTATTAAATCAACTACGTGGACGTGTAGTAGTTCAGGTAGATGGGCAAATGAAAACGGGTCGTGATGTGCTAATTGGCGCGTTATTAGGCGCTGATGAGTTTGGTTTTGCTACTGCGCCACTAGTGGTTGAAGGCTGTATTATGATGCGTAAATGTCATCTAAATACTTGCCCAGTTGGAGTTGCTACTCAAGATCCTGAATTACGTAAAAAATTTACTGGTCAGCCTGAGCATGTAGTGAATTACTTCTTTTTCGTGGCTGAAGAAGTACGTGAATTGATGGCGTCTATCGGTATTGCAAAATTTGACGATTTAATTGGCCGAGCAGATTTGCTTGATATGCAAGTAGGGATTGACCACTGGAAAATTAACGGTTTAGATTTCAGTAAGATTTTTCATTTACCAAAAATGCCAGCCAGTGTTTCACGTAAAAATAATGATGTTCAGGACCACGGTTTAATTAACGCGCTTGATAACAAGTTGATAGTATTAGCAAAAAATGCTTTAGAAAATGGAGAAAGGGTAGTTTTAGATATTCCAATTACAAATACTAACCGTACAGTAGGCACTATGTTGTCAAACCAAGTGGCAACTCGCTACGGAGCAAAAGGTTTGGCTGATGACACTATACACGTGAACTTTACAGGCACATCAGGTCAAAGTTTTGGTGCATTTTTAGCAAAAGGCATTAGTTTTGAACTCACTGGTGAAGGCAATGACTATGTAGGGAAAGGCTTATCTGGTGGTCGCATTGTGATTAAACCGCCTAAAAATTTTCGAGGTATTTCGCATGAAAATATTATTGTCGGTAACACTGTAATGTATGGCGCCACAACTGGTGAAAGCTATTTAAGCGGTGTTGCTGGTGAGCGATTCTGTGTGCGGAATTCAGGCGCATCAGCAGTGGTTGAAGGTGTAGGTAATCACGGTTGTGAGTACATGACTGGTGGTACCGTGGTGGTGCTTGGGCTCACAGGTCAAAACTTTGCTGCTGGTATGAGTGGCGGCGTCGCATTTGTGTATGATGAAGACGGCAAGTTTGCGAAACGTTGCAACATGAGCATGGTGACGCTTGAGAAAGTAGAGTTAGCTGAAGCAAGCCTAGGCAAAGCAATGCACTTAAATCAGCCAGATGAGTCAACATTAAAAACACTCATTGAAAACCACACAAAATATACAGGTAGTTCAAGAGCTAAAGCCTTACTGGCTGACTGGCCTACTTCACGTGGTAAATTTGTAAAAGTAATGCCGAATGAGTATAAACGTGCATTAATTGAACTCTCAGAAGATAAAGTATTGGTAGCTGCATAATGGGAAAAGTCACTGGTTTTATGGAATTTAAACGCCTGAGCGAGGCAAACTTGCCAGTCGTTAATCGCGTAAAGAATTACAAAGAATTTGTACTGCACTTAACTGATGAGCAAGCAAAACAACAAGGTGCTCGCTGCATGGATTGCGGTATTCCTTTTTGTATTACAGGTTGCCCAGTCAATAATATCATTCCAGATTTTAATGATTTGGTTTATAACCAAGATTGGCGTCAAGCGATTGATGTATTGCACTCAACGAATAACTTCCCAGAGTTTACTGGCCGTATTTGTCCAGCGCCTTGCGAGGCTGCTTGTACGCTCAACATCAATAATGACGCAGTCGGTATTAAATCTATTGAGCATGCAATTATTGATAAAGCGTGGGAAAACGACTGGGTTACACCACAAATTCCTAACCATAAAACAGGTAAAAAAGTTGCTATTGTAGGCTCAGGCCCTGCTGGTTTAGCCGCTGCGCAACAATTGGCGCGGGTAGGTCATGATGTAGTCGTGCTTGAAAAAAATAGCCGCATTGGTGGTTTGCTACGTTATGGTATTCCAGACTTTAAAATGGAAAAAACACATATAGACCGACGTATGGTGCAAATGGAAGCTGAGGGTGTTGAATTTAGGGTGAATCAAAACGTTGGTGAGAACGTTAGTGCTGAAAACTTAGTTGCAGAATTTGACGCGGTGATTTTAAGCGCAGGTGCAGAGTATCCGCGTGATTTACCAGTAAAGGGTCGTGAGTTAAATGGCGTAATGTACGCCATGGACTTTTTAACGCCACAAAATAAAGTAGTGGCTGGTGATGCGATTGCAAATCAAGTCATGGCAACCAATAAAAATGTGGTGGTAATTGGTGGCGGTGATACAGGCTCTGATTGTGTCGGTACATCAAATCGTCATGGTGCGCTCAGCATTACTCAGTTTGAGTTAATGCCACAGCCACCAGAAAAAGAAGATAAAAATTTAGTATGGCCCAACTGGCCTCTCAAAATGCGTACTTCAAGTAGTCATGAGGAAGGTGCTAACCGTGATTGGTCTATTACCACTAAAGAGTTGATTGGTGAAAACGGCAAAGTAACGCATTTAAAAGGTTGTAAAGTAGAATGGATTGACGGCAAAATGACTGAAATTGCTGATTCAGAATTTACCATTAAGGCAGATCTAATATTATTAGCGATGGGTTTTGTTAGCCCAGTACAAAAATTGCTAGAAGCGTTTGGCGTAGAAAAAGATAATCGTGGCAACGCAAAAGCTGCGACTGAAGGCAATGATAGCTATAAAACCAGCAAAGCTAAAGTATTTGCAGCAGGTGATGTACGCCGTGGTCAATCATTAGTGGTTTGGGCGATTCGCGAAGGTCGTCAAGCAGCTAAAGCAGTGGATGAGTTTTTAATGGGCAGTTCAATTTTACCCCGTTAAGTCTTTATCGTATTCATTTAATACATGGTAGTAAAGTTAGGGGTGCATTAACTGATGTGCCCCTATTTTTTTGGATAAGCAAAAATATGACACAATTTCAAAACGATATATTTTTAAAAGCGCTCATGCGCGAGCCAACAGATTACACGCCAGTTTGGATGATGCGCCAAGCGGGTCGCTATTTGCCAGAGTATCGTGAAAGTCGTAAAACGGCAGGTAGCTTTTTGCAATTATGCAAAAACCCAAGTTTTGCTACAGAAGTGACGCTGCAACCGCTAGATCGTTACCCACTGCTTGATGCCTCAATTTTATTTTCTGACATTTTAACCGTACCTGATGCGATGGGATTAGGGCTGTATTTTGAAGAAGGTGAAGGCCCGAAATTTGAACGTACTTTGCAACTTGAAGCTGATATTAAAAAGCTAGCTGTGCCAGATATGGCAAGTTTACAATATGTATTTGATGCAGTGAGCAGCATTCGTAAAGCTTTGAATGATCGTGTGCCGTTGATAGGTTTTGCGGGTAGCCCATGGACATTAGCTACTTATATGGTAGAAGGTAAAGGGGGCACAGATTTTTTAACGATAAAAAAAATGGCATATGCGCGTCCAGATTTGCTGCACCATATTTTAGATGTGACTTCCAAAACGGTTGTGCAATATTTAAATGCGCAAATTGATGCAGGTGCACAAGCTGTGATGATATTTGATTCATGGGGCGGTGCGTTATCGCACAAGGCATACTTAGAGTTTTCATTGCCGTACATGCAAAATATTGTGAATGGTTTGACGCGTGAAAATGAAGGCCGAATTGTGCCGCGCATAGTATTCACCAAAGGCGGCGCATTATGGTTAGAAGCACAATCAGAAATTGGTGCAGATGCGCTGGGCTTGGATTGGACGGTTGATATTGGCCAAGCGCGTAAACGCGTAGGTGATAAAGTCGCACTACAAGGCAATTTAGACCCTGCAATTTTGCTCAGCACCCCAGACGCCATTGAAAAAGAAGTGGCGAACATTCTCGCAAGTTACGGTCATGGTAGTGGCCATGTATTTAACCTAGGGCATGGCATTACGCAGTGGACGCCACCTGAAAATGCTGCAGCTATGATTGCTGCAGTAAGAACGCACAGCAAGCAATATCACTTATAAAATAAAAAGCCCATTAACTGTAGGTTTTTTTATAATCAAAAATTTTGTAAAAATAACCAATAAATATTATAGCGACATACGTTTAAGTGTATCGTCTTTATCAATAAATTTATGTTTAAGCGCACCTGTCAAATGTAGTGCGATGAAAACTAGTAAGATGATACCAACTACTTCATGCACCTCAGTAAAGACCTCGCGCATTGGTGTATTGTCTAGACCTTTAATGAATAGAATACCAAACCATTTAACGCCATATTTACTATAGATTGACATTACCAAACCGCTTAACGGCAAAGTTATCATGAGTAAATATAGTACATGATGTGTACTAGTGGCTAACTTTCTTTCCCAAGTTTTGTAGTTGAGGAGAAGGGCTGGTGGTTTGTGTGTAATGCGCCATAAAATTCTGATGGCGATTAAGGATAATAAGGTCACACCTAATGATTTATGTAAATTGAAGTAAAAAGTCCGTGGGCTAACTTCTTCGCCTAAATGCCAAGTGTAAATACCCCAGTCAAAAAGGTCATACGCCATTTGTTTCGGCCCTTCTTTGGGCAAGTCGCTCATGTACCAGCCGAGGGCAAACATGCCAAAAACAAAAATTGTAATAAGCCAATGCAGCACTACGGCTGTTTTGGTGTAGCGAGATGCAAGCGTCATCTGATCATCCTCGTTGAATATTAATTGAATTTAAGTGCTATTGTGATAAGCGTCACAAGCGAAACTTAATTTAAGCTATTATCATGATAATAAACTATCCTCGCAATACCCGATTAGCTGTTAATTAAGAGGTCATCACTAAAATGTGTCTATCAAAAACCGTTAAGTTTTATAGTTGCAATAGTTATAAAGCGCTTGTGACGATTAAAAGCTTACTTTTAAGCCTGGCGCTAATGACCTTATTCTCGGTAACTGGTTGCGCGAAGGCCGAGTTAAACGCAAAGTTAAATCAAACAAATTTTCAAGTGGATAATATTGGTAACGGTATTTATGTGCATCACGGTGCGCATTTAGATATAGACGTTGGCTACCAAGGCGACATTTGCAATATTAGCTTTGTAGTAGGCAGCAAAGGCGTAGCAGTGATTGATACGGGTGGTAGCCTAAAAGTGGGTAATCAGCTACGAGATGCGATTAGAAAAGTAACACCGTTACCAATTTTATATGTGATTAACACCCACGTTCATCCAGACCATATTTATGGTAATGCAGCATTTTTGCAAGATAAGCCAGAGTTTGTTGGACACGCAAAGTTGGGCGATGCGATGCAACTGCGTCAAGAAGCCTATGATAAATTAAATATTAAATACTTAGGTGCCGATGCCGAAGGCAGCGTAATTGTTAAGCCTACAATATTGGTAAAAGAAATGATGGATTTAGATTTGGGTGATAGAAGCCTAAAAGTTACGCCCTATCCAAGTGCACATACTAATACTGATATTTCAGTTGTCGATAACAAAACCCAAACTGTATTCACGGGTGATTTGTTATTTATTGACCGCACGCCAGTTGTTGAGGCAGATCTTAAAGGTTTAATAGCCGCGATTGATGTACTTAAGACCTACCCTGTAAAACAAGTGGTGCCTGGACATGGTTCTTTTACTAAAGACTGGATAACAGCACTAAATAATGAACAGCGTTATTTAAATGCCTTGCTGACTGATGTTCGTGCAACGATTGCTAAAGGGCAAAGCATGGAATCTGCCATGGCAAGCGCGGCAGCGGGTGAAAAAGACAAATGGCTGTTGTTTGATGTTGCAAACAGGCGAAATGTAAATACGATTTTCCCCGCGTTAGAATGGGAATAATAAAAGCGGCTAAAAAGCCGCTTTTAAATGAGCATTAAAATTGAAAAGCTATTTTTTTAAATTATCTATACTTAAACTGGTTACTGGATTAGCCGCTAAAAGCAACATGCCACCAGCAATGCCAAAATAGATAAACATAGATTGAAAATCGACTTTACCTATAACAATCCCCATAAAAAACGCTAAACCAGCTAAAATATAAGCGAATAATTTAGTTTTAAAACCAACTAATAAGCCGAAACCTGTAACAAGTTGTACTAAAATTAATAACGGTGCAAATATGCTAGGCAAGCCTAATGACCCCAAAGTTACTTGGTACTCAATATAACCGTTTGGGTGGCTCATAATTGCAGTTAAACGCAAGAACACAGCCCCCAAAAAAACTGAAGCGAGCAGAATACGTGCGATAGCAGATTGATAATGTTGCATATAAAACCTTTGCTAGATAAAAGTACTAAAATAGAGAAATAAAAAAAATTAAATTATTAAAGTGCATGATGCACTGAAGTCTTTTACACTGCAAGTTCAAGTCAGTCAATTCTGAGCATTATGTAGGCTTAAAGTGCTTTGCAATTTAATTGCATGCCATTATTATGAAATTCAACACAGCAAAAATTAATATAAGCCAAGTAGGCTGGCAAATTCACCAAGCGCAATTAAAAGCCATTCGCGAAGTTGTATTTGTGCAAGAGCAGCAAGTGCCGCTCTATATAGAATGGGATGAGATGGACGCAACTGCGCAGCATTTACTAGTGCATTTGGTAGACGATAAAAACGAAACAACCGCCATTGGCTGCGCGCGGTTGTTACAAACTAAAGGCATTGGAAAAATTGGCCGCATGGCGGTGCTAAAAGAATATCGTGGGCTTGGTTTTGGTCTGGCGATTTTGCAAAAAGCCATCGCGATTCACCGCTCGCAACATTTCAATACTATTAAGCTTTCAGCGCAGATACATGCCATTAGCTTTTATCAACGCGCCGGGTTTGTGGTGATTAGCGAACCCTACCAAGATGCAAATATTGTGCATGTAGACATGCAATTGGCTTAAAATTGCCTAATGGTAAGCGATTCTATAAAATTATAGTTGAACAGCAATCGCTGTCAAACGCTTGACTTTTTGCGCTAGTATTTTAATTGATCTATTTAACTAAACCTAAGGATGTTACATGTCAAAAATAATTTTTAAAGCTGGCGAAGCCACTGTTTTCACAGAGGGTAAAGACGTTACAGCAGCAATGCCAGAAATTTTAATTGGTGCGGTGGATGGTCCTGTAGGCCAAGCATTTGCTAATTTAATGGCACAAAGCAAAGGCCATACTGCGATGTTTGCAGTACGTGACATTAACCAATTGGTTCGTCCAGTGTGTATGACAGTGCCAAAAGTAACACTTAAAGGGAGTACTGATGTAAGTTTATTTGGTGGTGTAGTGCAAGCGGCCACGGCAGACGCGATTTTAGACTGTGTGATTGAAGGCATTATTCCTAAAAATCAAGTGTACGAACTATGCATTATCAGCTTGGTATGGATTGACCCAGGTTGCATCGCTTTAGAAAAAGAAGGCGTGTTAGACAAAGCTGATATGTACAAAAATAACTACGATGCCACTAAACTTGCAATTAAACGCGCATTGAACGATGAACCTAGTATCGACGAATTAATTGCAAATCGTCATAAAATCAAACATTGTATGTGGGAAGATTCTTGGGACCAAAAGTAGATTTAAGTTAGCGTAATTTTAGAAAATAGACACATTGAAAAATGTGTCTATAAAAAACCGTTAAGTTTTTTGTATTAAATTTCAAGCTCCTCAGCACTCGCCTTAAGGTTCAGTAATATTTTTCTTACAGGTGTTGGAATCCCAGTGTTTATCGCTTCATTAATTGTCAACCATACCCGCCCTTTTTCGCTTACTTTATTAGGCAAAGCAATTACTTGTAAAATTTGCGGTTTAATGTGCAGTTTAAAATGTGTAAAAGCATGGCTCAATATTGGCAAAGTTTCATCAGCTTTCGCGGTAACGCTAAAGCGCGATTGCGCTGCTAATGTTATATCGCCCATACTATCTACTTCAGGAAAGCTCCATAAACCACCCCAAATGCCAGTAGATGGACGTTTTTCAAGCATGATTCTATCGCCGCATTTCATTATTAGCATTGTGATGTGTTTTTCTGGTATTGCTTTGCGTGGTTTTGGCGTTGGTAGCAAATGTACACGTTTTTGTTTGTAAGCTTCGCAGCTATTATTAACTGGACAAACAGTGCATTTTGGTTTGTTACGAGTGCATAAGGTTGCGCCTAAATCCATTAAACCTTGCGTGTACGCCACCATATCATTTTTGGGTAATAGCTCTTCTGCTAACGACCATAATTGTTTTTCAACTTTTGGGCTACTTGGCCAGCCTTCAATACAAAAATGCCTCGCTAACACACGTTTTACGTTTCCATCTAAAATAGTGTGTATTTGCTTAAATGCAAAAGATGCAATAGCTGCGGCGGTAGAGCGGCCAATACCAGGTAAAGTTTGTATGGTAATAAAGTCTAGCGGAAACTTACCGTTATGCTCGCTCACAATGTTAATAGCAGATTTATGCAAATTGCGCGCACGTGAGTAATAGCCTAAACCGCTCCAATGTTGCAACACGTCATCTTGGCTAGCCTTTGCTAATACAGCAATATTTGGAAATCGATGTATAAATTTAGCGTAATAACCAATCACAGCGGTAACTTGCGTCTGCTGTAACATAATCTCAGATACCCAAATAGCGTAGGGGTCAGTGGTGTTTTGCCATGGTAAATCGTGACGACCATACTGCTTTTGCCAAGTGATTAGGCGCGCAGAAAAATCAATGGTCGTCATACGACTATATACTTAAAGTAAATAAATAAAAGTTGCAATTTAAACGCAGCAACAAATACTAAAACCCTAGCATTTTATTCAATTTTTTCTTAGCTTCGTCTTTAACTTGGTCTTTGCTAGATTTAGGTGCTTCAGCAGGTTCTGTGGTTCCCGTTGTCGATGCAGCAGCTTTTTCTTTACTGCCGTTGAGTAATCCTTTTAAAGCATCGGTTTTGCTACCGCCGCCAGTGAGTACTTTTAGCGTCTCTGCTTTTTCTCCACCAACGCTATCTAGCAGCTTAGATTTTGCAACTGCTGCGCCAATTGCAGCAAAGTCCATACCAAATTTAGGCGCTGAAAATGTACCAGTAATTTTGATAGGAATACCAAAGCCAGATAGCGAATCCAAATCTGGACCGCCTTGACCCTTAAGCGATTTAACTATTGTAGGTTTTGCTAGGTAGTTAATGGTTTCGTTGCCGATATCAATATCACCCCGGCTATCACCTTTTGCTAAGCGCAACACAGGTGCTTTCATCTCTAAATCTTCATTGTGTGCCACGCCATTTTTAATGGTAAAAGAGGCTGTTAACTCGCTAAAGTCTGTTTTCTTAGTTTGGTCTGCGCCAATACTATTTTTATCCTTAAATAAATTGACTTTAGATTTCATGTCGCGAATAGTGCCTGCAATATCCACGCCTTTTATTGCGCCATCTGTTAGGTTCACTGCAGCGTTACCAGCTAATGCTTTTTTAAGCGCGCCAACCGTGTTGCCAGCTGTCGTGATGTCAACATTGAGCGTGCCTTTACCGTTTAGCATGTTGTTGTTAATAGCATCAACTAACAGTGGCCCAATGGCAATGCCTTGCATGTTTTGCTTAAATGTAATGCTAGGCGTTGCGCGAGCATCTACTTTTAGCAAACCGCTCATGCTACCTTGATACAAATTGGCAGAAAAAGGCGATATGGTTGCGATACCATCAGCGGCTTTTAAACCAATATTTACATTTTGTGTTTTAACATTAGCAACTTTAAGCCAGCCAATTTTTGCCTCGCCAGAGGCA
>JBDNJL010000126.1:0-14657 GCA_041687795.1 Methylotenera sp.
CGCTAAAAAAGCAGACAAAGTAACGAAAGAAGTAAAGACTGAAAAAGAAGTTAAACCTGCTAAAGAATCAAAAGCTATAGAAGATAAATCTACTGAGAAGAAAGCAGCTAAAAAATCTATTAAGGTCATTAAAGAGTCAACCGAAAAAGCTGCAAATTAATGTTGCTTTAAACCACACAGGTGAATAATTAAAAAGCCCGCAATCGCGGGCTTTTTAATTATTCAAGTTAAGCATTAGTCGTCATGATGTTTATGTTTGTTATAACCTTTACCATGCTTGTGTTTATGTTTGCCTATGGTTATTACTTGTATTTTCCGCTGGCTCATCAATCACCTTACCGACCACAGCACCACCCGCACCACCTAGACCAGCACCTACAACAGCACCTGTTGTACTACCGCTAACTTTACGACCGACATAAGCACCACCTGCGCCACCTGCTGCCCCGCCAACAACTGCACCTGCCTGCCCTTCGCCTTTGGTAGTCACTGCGCCGCCTAAACCACCACCAACTGCCCCGCCAACAACTTCGCCTGTTGAACCACCTACGACACTACCAAGTGCAGTTCCTGCTGCTGCACCTAGTCCGCCGCCCACCGCTGTTTTAGCATTGCTATCTGCAGCCATTATAGGGCTGGAAAATAGTAATATTGCTAAAAATGAAACGTTAATTAATTTCATTTAAGTTTTCCTTTTATTAAAATTATTGGATGTAATTACGAATGAAATACTTTTCGTAGAACGTATTCTACACACTAATAAAAACAGCAATATCAGTTCAAGCTGATATTTCTATAGGATTAAACTTACAATATATTATTTAACGCGCATTCCTGCCTGCGCGCCTTCATCTGGAGTTAATATAAAGGGTCCGCCTCGTTCATCGCTAGCCGCTAACACCATGCCCTCGCTCATTCCAAACTTCATTTTGCGCGGTGCTAGGTTTGCCACCATCACTGTTAAGCGACCTTTTAATGTTTCAGGGTCATAGTCAGATTTAATCCCTGCAAATACTTGGCGTGTAGTTGCTTCACCAACATCTAAAGTTAGTTTTAGTAGCTTTTCTGCGCCTTCTACATGCTCTGCATTCACAATTTTAGCGATACGCAAATCCACTTTAGTAAAGTCATCAATGCTAATGTATTCCGCTACTGGCAGTGCGGCAGATGCGCTAGCTTGAACTTTAGTTTGAGTGTTTGCAGAAATGTGTCTGTCTAAAACCGTTAAGTTTTCTTTATTCGCTTCGGTCATGGCTTCAATCAGTTTGGGGTCTATACGGGTCATTAAGTGTGAATAGCTATTAATCTTATGGCCTGGCAAAAGTGCCTCTGGATTAGCAGTATTGTGGTTAAACATTATCGTATCTAACAAGCTCCAATCTAGAGACTTAATATTTAAAAATTCTTCTACATTTTTTGCCAAATTCGGTAATATTGGTTTCAAATATAAAGTTAAAATTCGGAAAAGATTAATAATTACTGAACACGATAAATGTAGTTTTTCAAAGTCACCAGACTTTGCTAATTCCCATGGTTTAATTTCAGCTATGTAAATATTTACCATATCAGTTAAAGTCATTATTAATCTTACCGCCTTGCTATACTCTCTTGCTTCATAAGCTTTATGTATTTCAGAACCGCTCTCTACTAAATTTTTAATTAATTGAACCTCAATAGTATTCGGGAATTTATCTATTAATTTTCCATCAAAGTTTTGTAGAATAAAACCTGCTGTACGACTCGCAATATTGATATATTTACCAACCAAATCACTATTCACACGTGCGGTAAAATCTTCTAGATTAAGGTCTATGTCTTCCATACTGCTATTCAATTTAGCGGCGTAGTAATAACGTAAGTATTCAGGATTTTTTATATGCTCTAAATAACTACGCGCGGTAATAAACGTACCGCGTGATTTACTCATTTTTTCTCCATTGACGGTTAAAAATCCGTGGGCGAAAATTTTCGTAGGTGTGCGATGACCGCTGTACTCTAGCGTTGCAGGCCAAAAAAGCGCATGAAAATACAAAATATCTTTACCGATAAAATGGTAAAGCTCTGTACTTGAATCCTGCTTCCAGTATTCGTCAAAATCTAACCCTTTATCACTGCACAGCTTTTTAAAACTCGCCATGTAGCCAATCGGCGCATCTAACCACACATAAAAATACTTGCCTGGCGCATCTGGAATTTCAAAGCCAAAGTATGGTGCATCGCGTGAAATATCCCAATCATTTAAGCCATTTTCAAACCACTCACCCATTTTATTGGCGGCTTCGCCTTGCAAAGTGCCAGAACGTGTCCAATCCTTTAAAAATTCTTCACATTCGCTTAATTTAAAAAAGTAATGCTCCGTTTCTTTACGTATTGGCACAGCCCCAGAAACGGCTGAATATGCGTTAATCAATTCAGTTGGGTTATACGTCGCGCCACATACTTCACAATTATCACCATACTGGTCTTTTGCATGGCATTTTGGACACTCACCTTTAATAAAGCGATCAGGTAAAAACATGTTTTTTAATGGGTCGTAAAACTGTTCTATGGTTTTGGTAGAAATCTTGCCTGCGGCTTTAAGTTTTTTATAAATACTTTGTGAGAGTTCTTTATTTTCTGGCGCATTAGTGGAATAGTAATGATCGAAATCCACCAAAAACTCGGCAAAATCTGCACTGTGCTCTTTATGCACATTGGCAATCAAAGCCTCTGGCGTTATGCCTTCTTTTTCGGCGCGCAACATAATCGGCGTGCCGTGTGTGTCATCGGCACAGACATAATGCACTGTATGTCCTTGCATCTTTTGAAAGCGTACCCAAATATCGGTTTGAATATACTCAACCAAATGCCCTAAATGAATACTGCCATTTGCATAAGGCAATGCTGAAGTAACGAGGATTTTGCGAGGATTTTCTTGTAAAACTTGTGGTGAGGTTGCCATGAGATAAATGAATCTACTTTGCTTAAAACGCTATTTTAGCAAAGACGGAAGGCTTAGCATAAGTTAAAATGATGAAGTTAATAAAAAGTGACATATTTACAGTTAAAAATCATGTTTAAGGTTAAAAATCATGGCCAATATCACCGAGCAAGACATCCAAACCGCATTACATACATTAAAAGATCCGAATACTGGGCGCGACTTTGTTACGAGTAAATCGGTAAAAAATATTAAGCTAAGCGGTAACAACGTAAGCTTAGACATTGTGTTGGGTTACCCAGCTAAAAGTCAGTTTGATAGTTTAAAAACTTTGGTAAGCCATCAGCTCAAAGCTATTGATGGCATAGGTGATATTAGCGTAAATGTGGGTAGCAGAATTGTAAGCCATAGCGCGCAACGTGGCGTTAATTTAATACCCAATGTAAAAAATGTGATTGCCGTAGCTTCAGGTAAAGGTGGCGTGGGAAAATCCACCACTTCCGTCAATTTAGCTTTAGCACTAGCAGCTGAAGGTGCGAATGTTGGTTTGCTTGACGCTGATATTTACGGCCCAAGCCAGCCACAGATGCTTGGTATAAGTGGTCGCCCAGAAAGCTCGGATGGCAAAAGCATGGAACCGATGGTTGCACATGGCATTCAAGCAATGAGTATAGGTTTTTTAGTAGACACAGAAACGCCAATGGTGTGGCGCGGACCAATGGTCACTGGTGCGCTTGAGCAATTATTACGTGATACAAAATGGCGCGATTTAGATTATTTAGTGATTGATTTACCACCAGGCACAGGTGATATTCAGCTAACACTTGCACAAAAAATCCCCGTTACAGGCGCAGTTGTTGTGACTACACCGCAAGATATTGCGCTGTTAGATGCGCGCAAAGGCTTAAAAATGTTTGAAAAAGTCGGCATCCCAATTTTAGGCATTGTAGAAAACATGAGTACGCATATTTGTAGTAAATGCGGTCATGAAGAGCATATATTTGGCGCAGGTGGCGGCGCGCTCATGTGCAAAGATTACAACGTAGATTTACTTGGCTCATTACCCTTGGACATTAATATCCGCATGCAAGCAGACAGCGGAAAACCAACCGTAATTGCTGACCCTAACGGAAATATTGCAATGATTTATAAAGAAATTGCGCGCAGTACCGCTATAAAAATAGCTAATTTAAGTTTAGACCATAGCGCTAAGTTTCCGAATATTGTGATTCAGAATACTTAAAATAAGTTACTTTAAAAACTTAACGGTTTTTCACAGACACATGAATTTAAGCATTTTCCCAGTAGATTTACCTTTTCCATAAAATATTGACGGTGTTATTAATTGGTTAAAGAGCTAATAATTAAGCTAATTTAGGTCGATACCAAAACAAAACACATCTACACCGTTAGTAGGTGCAATTAAAGTCGCAGGAATTTTCACTCCTTTGCGCCAATTATCTACCGCGTCTTGTTTGCCTGCACCTGTCACTAAAAACATCACTTCATGCGTATCATTTAAGCGGTTTTGGCTAATTGTCACGCGGTCTGCAGGTGGTTTTGGCGCTTCAAATACGGCGACAGCATCTGCACTATTATCAACCGTTTGGTTTGGAAACAAGCTTGCTGTGTGTCCATCTTCACCCAATCCAAGCAATACCATATCAAAGGTGCGAACGCCTGCCAATGTTTTAGCATAAGCTTTTGCACCTTCAACATTACCGAGCTCAGTTGGGATATCAAAAATTTGACTTTTAGGAATTGCCACATGATTAAGCCATGAGTTGGCCGCCATTAGACTATTGCGCTCTGCGTGGTCAATTGGTAAACAGCGATCATCATTATAATAAATGTGCCATTTGCTCCAATCTGCTTCCGCTTTAGCTAGTAATTCGTACACGCTTTTAGGTGTTGATCCCCCCGCTAACACAATTAAAAAGTTACCATATTTTGCAATCGCTTCTTTTGCCGCATCTAAAATACGCTGTGTACTAGCTTGGTTAATTTCTGTTTGTGAATGAAATACTTGCCAGCGTGCTTGTGTATTACGTGTCATTACATTGCCTTAATTTGAAGATTAGTTAGAGTATGCGTGAATTTCATGTGAAGTCATTGTTATGCTTATTGTAAAATAAAAACTAAACAATTTTGTTATTTGATATAAAACTTAACGCTTTTTGATGGACACATTTTGTAACATTTAGTTTTTTGTAGTGCATAGTTGAATTTGCTATAATTATATCGTTGTCCTTATATTTTATTTACGCATTTTAAAAAGCATTAAATTTAAAAGCGTTAGTAAATAAAAAATGTTTAAAAACTCACTTTCGAATTTAATCTAACTCACAAGGTTGATAGTTCACTAACCTCTATAAAAGGTAAAAATTATAATGAAATTAGCAATGATTGGTCTTGGCAAAATGGGTGGCAATATGGCGACTCGCTTACTTCGTCACAAAATTGAAGTGGTTGGTTTTGACTTCAGCACAGAAGTGGTCAATAGTCTTGCAACTAAAGAAGGTTTAATTCCTGCAACATCAGTGGCTGATGCGGTGAGTAAATTAGGCGTTAATAGTGACAGTCAGCAAAAGATTGTTTGGATGATGTTGCCGGCGGGCGATATTACTGAAAATCAAATTAAAGAGTTAGTGCCAATGCTAAACAAAGGCGACATTATTATTGATGGCGGCAACTCAAATTATAAAGATAGTCAACGCCGTGGTGCATGGTTAGCAGAGCAAGGCGTTGGCTTTATGGATTCCGGCACATCAGGTGGCATTTGGGGTTTAGATAACGGTTACTGCTTAATGGTTGGTGCAACTAAGGAAGTGGCTGAAGTTTTAACGCCAATCTTAAAAGCACTTGCACCAGCAGCTCATCGCGGCTGGGCACACATAGGTCCTATAGGTTCTGGCCACTTTACTAAAATGATACATAACGGTATTGAATACGGCATGATGCAAGCAATGGCAGAAGGCCTAGACCTGATTAAAGGTAAAAAAGAGTTTGATTTAGATTTAGCGCAAATTACCGAACTATGGCGCCATGGCTCTGTAGTTCGCAGTTGGTTACTAGACCTTACAGCTGAAGCACTTAAAAATGATCAAGCATTGACAAGCGTTGCGCCATATGTTGCAGACTCTGGCGAAGGCCGTTGGACTGTGATGGAATCAGTTGAGCAAGGTGTGGCTGCACCAGTCTTAACATCAGCTTTGCAAGCTCGATTTAGAAGTCAAGATGCATCTGGCTTTAGCTTCAAGCTGCTCTCTATGATGCGTAATGGTTTTGGCGGCCATGCTGTTAAAAAGCATTAATTTAAGCATTTCAGATTTAAATAAGCGAGCTAAATAAAATAGGACGGTGGCTTTAAATGTTTAAAGCCGCTTTCTATATCAAACACTGTTTTAGTATTGTACTTTTAAAAAATTTCTAAGGTTTACAAATGAGTAAAATTGACCCCTGTACCCTTGTCCTGTTTGGCGCGAGCGGTAATTTATCACGCGTAAAGCTCATGCCTGGGCTTTTCCGTTTGGATGCTGCTGGCAGATTGCCTAATCATATGGCGATCCTTTCTGTGGGTCGTGGTGAGGTGAGCTTGGATGCATGGTGCGCAGATATTAAAAGTATGCTCGATGCTAAATTCAAAAATGGCTATGATAAAACAGTATTTGAACGCTTTATCGCTCGCAACCACTATCATGCTAACCCACCGAGTGATCCTGATGCTTTCAATAAAATGAAAAATAAGCTCTCAGATGAAAAACTATTTCCGCAAAACTTTGCTTACTTCTTATCAGTCAGACCGACCGACTTTGCACCAGTGATCGAGCATCTCTCTGGTGTCGGCTTGCTGGACGAAAGCAAATACTGGCGTCGAGTACTTATCGAAAAACCATTTGGTACTGACTTAGCGAGCGCCCAGGATTTGCAAGCAAGACTTACAAAGCACCTAAAAGAACATCAAATTTATCGTATTGATCATTATCTAGGTAAATCTGCAATACAAAACATTATGCTCACACGCTTCACCAATGCTATCTTAGAGCCGCTTTGGAATAGCGAGCATATAGACCATGTACAAATCACCAATAACGAAACACTGGGCGTCGGCGACCGCACCACTTTCTACGATGCGACTGGTGCGCTACGTGATATGTTTCAAAGCCATTTATTGCAAACCTTGGCTCTAGTATCAATGGAACAGCCTAAAGACTTTACACCAGAATGCATACGTGCAGAAAAAATCAAACTACTGGAATCCATTCGTCCAGTTGACGTGGAAAATTTAAGTACTCAAGCCTTCCGTGCGCAATATGCTTCTGGCCGTGTCTGTGCAAGTGATGGTCACGGTGAAAATGTTGCTGGTTACCTTGAAGAGCTAAAACGTGACGGCGTTGAATCCAGCCATACTGAAACTTATGCTGCCATAAAGCTGTTTATTGACAATCCTCGTTGGAAAGGTGTGCCTTTTTATGTGCGCACAGCCAAGCGTATGCACGAAGGCAATACAGCGATAGCGATACGGTTTAAAGCGGCGCCAATGATGCTCAAAGATTCTCAGCATCACAACTGGCTTATCATCAATATTCAGCCGCGTGAGTGTATCAAAATGGAATTTGAATCTAAAATTCCAGGCTTAGACATTGCTACACGCACACTGAGCATTGACGGCGCACAGCGTCAGCAAGGCGATGAAACCATTGACTCTTACGAAACATTAATGCTCAACTTAATGGAAGGCGACCCTTCACAATATTTACACATTAGTGAAGTAGAGGCGCAATGGCGCTTGGTAGACCCTGTGGTTAAAGCATGGGCAGCAGATAAAACACCTGTGCATCAATATTTAGCTGGCTCGCGCGACCCTGAAGCCTCAAAAGTGATTTTTGAATCTGAAAACCAATTTTGGCGTTACAGCATTGAATTAGGTGGAGATAAGCACGTGTAAACATCATGAAAATTTCAACAAATAACTGTCAATGTTAAGTTATTTGTTGTTATTATTCACATTCAATAGAAGCGGGGTTTACTCCGCTTTTATACTTTAAAATAAGCACTCATTTATTCGATTAAATAAAAACTGTAACTTTTTAACAAAAAAACTTAACGGTTTTTCACAGACACATTTTTAAACAACAGATATTAACCAAACAGGCGTTGAATTATGAGCATTAAGTCAGACAAATGGATTCGTAAAATGGCAGAGCAACATGGCATGATAGAGCCGTTTGAGCCGAATCAAGTTAAGATGAACGCAGAAGGTCAACGTATGGTGTCATACGGAACATCTAGCTATGGTTACGATATTCGTTGTAGCTCAGAATTTAAATTGTTTACCAATATTAATAGTACGATTGTTGACCCTAAAAACTTTGACCCCAATTCGTTTGTCGAGGTAAATGCCGACTATTGCATTATTCCACCAAACTCATTTGCACTCGCCCGCACAGTTGAATACTTTAGAATTCCACGCAATGTACTGACTATTTGCTTAGGTAAATCCACTTACGCGCGATGCGGCATTATTGTAAACGTGACCCCATTTGAGCCAGAATGGGAGGGTTATGTCACCCTAGAATTTAGCAACACGACACCATTACCAGCTAAAATTTATGCTAACGAAGGCTGTGCTCAGGTGTTATTTTTTGAAGCCGATGCAGATGATATTTGCGAAACTTCTTACAAAGACCGTGGTGGCAAGTATCAAGGCCAAGTTGGCGTAACTTTACCTAAGATTTAATTAAGGAAAATGAATGAAATTCCGCTTCCCCGTTATCATCATTGACGAAGATTTTCGCACTGACAACTCTTCAGGTTTAGGCATCCGCGTACTAGCCAAGGCGATTGAGGAAGAAGGCGTAGAAGTTTTAGGCGTCACTAGTTATGGCGACCTAACCTCTTTTGCGCAGCAACAAAGCCGCGCATCTGCGTTTATTCTTTCGATTGACGACGAAGAATTTGTGGAAGAAAAACAAGAAGCTATTAACCAATTGCGTAGTTTTGTAAAAGAAATTCGCCACCGTAACGAAGAAATTCCAATCTTTTTATATGGTGAAACCCGCACTTCGCGCCATATTCCAAACGATGTGTTGCGCGAGCTACACGGGTTTATTCACATGAATGAAGATACGCCAGAATTTGTCGCGCGTTTAATTATTCGCGAAGCGAAGGCGTATTTAGACAGTCTTGCGCCGCCATTTTTTAAAGCGCTTACTCACTATGCGGCAGATGGCTCTTATTCATGGCATTGCCCAGGCCATTCTGGCGGTGTAGCATTTTTAAAATCTCCAGTTGGGCAGATGTTCCATCAGTTTTTTGGTGAGAATATGCTGCGTGCAGATGTGTGTAACGCAGTAGATGAGCTTGGTCAATTATTAGACCATACAGGCCCTATTGCGGCGTCTGAACGTAACGCTGCACGTATTTACAATTGCGACCATTTGTATTTCGTTACAAATGGTACCTCAACCAGTAACAAAATGGTATGGAACTCAACAGTAGCGCCAGGTGATGTGGTAGTGGTTGACCGCAACTGCCATAAATCAGTGTTACATTCCATTATTATGACTGGCGCGATTCCAGTATTTTTAATGCCAACGCGTAACCACTTTGGCATTATTGGTCCTATTCCAAAAAGTGAATTTGAATGGTCAAATATTCAAAAGAAAATTGACCGCAATCCTTTCGCCACGGACAAAAAAGTCAAACCGCGTGTACTTACCATCACGCAATCTACTTACGATGGGGTGTTATATAACGTAGAAGAAATTAAAGAAATGTTAGACGGGAAAATTGATACGCTGCATTTTGACGAGGCTTGGTTACCACACGCCACGTTCCATGATTTTTACGGTGATTATCACGCGATTGGCGCTGATCGCCCAAGGTGTAAAGAATCCATGGTTTTTTCTACGCAATCTACGCATAAGTTACTCGCAGGCTTAAGCCAAGCTTCACAAATTTTGGTGCAAGACGCTGAAAATAACCAGCTAGACCGTGACGTATTTAATGAAGCTTATTTAATGCATACATCAACCAGCCCACAATATTCAATTGTGGCGAGTATAGATGTTGCTGCAGCGATGATGGAAGCGCCAGGCGGCACTGCGCTAGTAGAAGAATCTTTGATGGAAGCGTTAGATTTTAGGCGCGCCATGCGCAAAGTGGACGAAGAGTGGGGTACAGACTGGTGGTTTAAGGTTTGGGGACCAAACGATTTAAGTGAAGAAGGTTTAGAAGAGCGCGACGCTTGGATGCTTAAAGCGAACGAGTCTTGGCACGGTTTTGGCAACTTAGCCAAAAATTTTAATATGTTAGACCCGATTAAAGCGACGATTATTACCCCAGGTTTAGACATTCACGGCGACTTTTCAAATGAAATTGGTATTCCAGCAGCAATTGTGACTAAATACTTGTCTGAACATGGCGTTATTGTTGAAAAAACTGGTCTTTACTCCTTCTTTATCATGTTTACCATTGGCATTACTAAAGGCCGTTGGAACACAATGGTAGCGGCGTTACAACAATTTAAAGATGACTATGACAAGAACCAACCTTTATGGAAAGTGTTGCCAGAATTCATTCAAAAACAACCGCGTTATGAACGTGTCGGTTTAAAAGATTTGTGTAATCAAATTCACGAAGTGTATAAAGCCAACGATGTCGCGCGCTTAACCACAGAAATGTACTTATCAGACATGGTGCCAGCAATGAAACCAACTGATGCGTTTGCAAAAATGGCGCACCGTCAAATTGATCGTGTGCCTATTGACGATCTTGAGGGTCGCGTAACAGCTGTTCTATTAACACCCTACCCACCAGGCATTCCGCTATTAATTCCAGGTGAACAATTTAATAAAATTATTGTGCGCTACTTAAAGTTCGCGCGTGATTTTAACGAGAAATTCCCAGGTTTTGAAACAGATAACCACGGCTTAGTGAAAAAAATTGTAGATGGTAAGTCTGTGTATTACGTGGATTGTGTGCAACAGCAATAACGTATGTACAATGTTTAAAGTGTGAATTTAAACTTTATTGTAAGTAACGTAAGTAAAATCTAGCCCTTGCGCTGAAGTAAACGCTTCACGCGAGGTTTCTTGCCAATTAGCGCTGTCAAGCTCAGGAAAGAATGCATCTCCCTCAACGCTTAAATCAATTTTTGTCATATACAACTTATTTGCAACCTTAAGCGCATCCTTATATAGCTCCGCACCGCCGATTAAAAATATCTCATCGTCATCACCGCACTTTTTAATTGCATCGCTTAATGAGTTTGCTATCAGCGCGCTTTCTACTTTGTAATCTGCATTACGTGTCACGATGACTGTAGTTCGGTTTGGCAACAAACGGCCAAGTGAGTCATACGTTTTACGCCCCATCACAATGTGATGCCCAGTGGTGAGTGCACGAAAACGCTTTAAATCTTCTGGTAAATGCCAAGGCAATGTATTGTTCACACCAATCACGCCATTTTTAGCAGTGGCTACGATAATAGATATAGTTTGCATATAGACATTATACGTTAGGAGGGTTGGCTTATAAAACTTAACAAGTTTTTATAGACACATTTGCACTTTTTTTGACAGCATACAATTACCGCATAAAAAAACACCCCGACTAATCGAGGTGTTTTAATCATTACTTAATGCTTAACAGATGACTATTTTTCTTCACCAATTTGATAGTTTTCATAGCTCACTTCAACAATTTTACCTGTTGTAGCATCTACTTCCACTTTAACTTCTTCTTTATCAGCCTCTAAAATATCAAACTCGTAGGATGCTTTACCATCTGGCTCTAACTCGTATTCTGTTTCTACAACTGTGCCTGGGTGTGCAGCAAGCGCAGTTGCTTTAGCATCAGATTCTGACACTTTAGCAAGTGCTTTAAATTTCGCATCGTCAGCACTCACTTCTTGTTCTACTTCGGTGATTTTGCCAGTTTTAGCATCACACTCAATATCCCAAGCTGTGCCGTCTGGAGATTGAATATCAAACTCGTAAACACCAGTTTTTTTCTCAGTTTTATATTCTACTTTTACCACTTTACCATCTTGTTTTGATAAAGCAGCTTTTAAGCACTTACCTAAACTATCGTAAGTTTTTGGCGTAAAGCCTTCATGTCCTGCAACTGCAGCATTTGCGAAAAGTGCTGCAGCAACTAAAGTAGTTCCCAAAGATAAACGTAACATAACTAACTCCTATAATTGAATACTTAATAACGATTTTACCATTACCTGTAATATGATAAATAAACTTACTTGCAAATCAAAGCAAAAAAAGTGCCTATAAAAAACCGTTAAGTATCTAAAAATTCACAGTTAATTAAAGGGCTGTTCTTACATTGCTAGAATATGGTGGTTTAAAGCCAATAATACAATAGGCTATTGATTTTTTTACATAATTTTTACATATTTGGTTGTTGACAACCAAATATTTGGCCGTTTATAACCAATATTTAGTTATACGGCAACAGGTGCTTTTATGGAAGGATCCGGATTATAGTTTTCTAAACTAAAATCCTCGAAAGTAAAACTAAAAATATCGTTCACTTTTGGATTAATCACCATGTTAGGGAGCGATTTTGGTGCACGCGTCAGTTGTAAGTTCACTTGGTCGAGGTGATTTGAGTAAATATGCGCATCTCCTAAAGTATGCACAAAATCACCTAATTTTAGGTTGCAAACTTGGGCGACCATCATCGTTAGTAATGCATATGACGCAATATTAAACGGGACGCCTAAAAATATATCTGCACTGCGCTGATATAACTGACAACTGAGTTTTCCATCTGCGACATAAAACTGAAAAAAAGCATGGCAAGGCGGCAACTTCATCTGATCGACATCGGCCACATTCCAAGCAGAGACAATTAAGCGACGTGAATCAGGATTTTTTTTTATGTTATTCACCACCTGAGTAATTTGGTCAATGTGCGTGCCATCTGGCTTTGGCCAATTGCGCCATTGATAGCCATACACAGGACCTAAATTACCGTTTTCATCTGCCCACTCATCCCAAATACGAACTCCATTTTCTTTGAGATAAGCAATATTGGTGCTGCCTTGCAGAAACCATAACAACTCATGAATAATTGATTTTAAATGTACTTTCTTTGTAGTCAGTAGTGGAAAACCCTCGTTTAAATCAAAGCGCATTTGGTAGCCAAATACTGACAACGTACCAGTGCCCGTTCGGTCTTCTTTCTTGTTACCATGTGCTAGCACATGTTTTAGCAAGTCATGATAGGCCTTCATCGCAGGTTCCTATTGTGTTTTTTCAGTAATAAATTGCTTAATAGCAGCTACATCAAAATCCATAACACTATAGCGTTGAGGTAGTGCTTCTAAGCCATTTAATGCAGCCGGGCGCTCTGGAACTTTACCTAGCGCTTCTAACATTGCCTCTTCAAACTTGGCTGGTAAGGCCGTTTCTAACACCACCATTGGCGTCCCTGCATCTCTAAATTCAAGTGCAACTTTTAAGCCGTCAGCGGTATGCGTATCAATCGATACGCCATATTTAGCATGTGTATCGCGAATTGTTTGCATGCGGTGAGCGTGATTGCTACTACCTGAAACAAACCCGTAATCAGCCACTTTTGCAAATAAGCCTTGCGCGTTTAAATCAAAGCTTTTTCCACTATCCACATGTGCCCACAGTTCGCGTACTTTAGCGCCATCGCGTCCTACTAAATCAAAAATAAAGCGTTCAAAATTGGAAGCTTTACTGATATCCATAGACGGGCTTGATGTATGGTATGTATTTACTGAACCGCGTGGCCGATACACGCCGGTTTTAAAAAACTCATCTAAAACATCATTTTCGTTGGTAGCAACCACTAACTTATCAATCGGTAAACCCATCATGCGCGCAATATGTCCTGCACATACATTACCAAAATTACCACTAGGTACAGCAAAGTTTACTTTTTGTTCGTTATTTTGTGTAACCGCGAAGTAGCCTTTAAAGTAGTACAACACTTGCGCAATAATACGACCCCAATTAATAGAGTTAACCGCACCAATATTATGTTTTGCTTTAAAAGCATGGTCATTTGAAACAGCTTTTACCATGTCTTGGCAATCGTCAAACACACCTTTTACAGCAACGTTAAAAATATTTTTATCTTGCAAACTAAACATCTGCGCTTCTTGAAAGGCGCTCATTTTTTCATGCGGTGATAGCATAAACACGCTAATACCTTTTTTACCACGCATTGCGTATTCAGCAGCTGAACCTGTATCGCCAGAAGTAGCGCCTAAAATATTGGTTGTTTGACCAGTTTTAGTGAGCACGTATTCAAACAAATTGCCCAACAACTGCATCGCCATATCTTTAAAAGCAAGCGTCGGCCCGTTTGAAAGTGAAAGTAAGTAAAGATTCTCTTCCAACTTAAGCGTCGGCGTAATATCCTCAGCATTTTGACCTACGCGCACAAACCCGTATACCTCTGCACGGTAAGTTTTATCAATAATCGCTTTTAAATCCGCGCTTGGAATATCATCAATTAAACGACTTAGAATCGTAAATGCTAAATCGCGATAGTGCATAACCCGCATTGCGGTTAAATCTGTATCGTTAAATTGTGGATACGTTTCTGGTAGGTATAAACCACCATCTGGCGCTAAACCACCTAGTAAAATTTCACTAAAACTTAAAGCAGGCGATTGACCGCGGGTTGAAATATACTTCATTGAATCCATTACCTAATTTAGCAGCTTTGCTTATTTATTTAA
>JBDNJL010000022.1:0-3120 GCA_041687795.1 Methylotenera sp.
CGGACTTTACTACCTCATCTTTAGTTTCGGAAGCCTTGTTATACAAAAACTGGCTAATCATTTTTTCCAGTACGACTGCATCTTGCGTCTGTGTAATTTCATCACCATTTTTAAGCTCAACTTCATCACCACCAGCTTCTAAACCAACATATTGCTCGCCAAGCAATCCTGCTGTGTAGATATTTGCAAACGTATCTTTAGGAAACGGATAACGTTGATCAATATCAATTGTAACAACGGCCTCAAACGTTTTACTATCAAACGTAATATTGTTAACGTGGCCAACGACCACACCAGCGCTTTTCACTGGAGCGCGTGGTTTTAAGCTGCCAATATTTTCAAAAGCCGCTGTCACACTATAAGTTGCACCTACTCTACCAGTCGTAAGATTGCCCACTTTCATTGCCAAACCCAGCAATGCTGCCGCACCTAGTGCTATAAAAACACCAACCCATAAATCTATTGTCGTTCTATCCACCGATTACTCCTTTAATTTTTCATTACTAGTATTACTTTTAATACTTTATTAATTAATGAAATTATACCGTAAGCATAAATGACGTTAAAACAAAATCTAAACCTAATACTACCAACGATGAGGTGACGACAGTTCGTGTGGTTGCGCGACTCACACCATCGGCTGTGGGAGGCGCATCAAAGCCTTCAAATAATGCAATCATGGTGCAAGCAATCCCAAACACAAAACTTTTAATAATGCCGTTTACGATGTCAATATGGATATCTACGTTCGCCTGCATTTGTGACCAAAAAGCACCCTCATCGACACCAATTACTGGCACGGCCACTAGATAAGCGCCTAAAATACCAACCATAGAAAATATAGTGGCTAGTATTGGCATTGAAATTACACCAGCCCAAAACCTTGGTGCAATGACTCGTGCAATTGGGCTTACTGCCATCATCTCCATTGCTGATAATTGTTCAGTCGCCTTCATTAAGCCAATTTCTGCAGTAATTGCCGTGCCTGCTCTACCTGCAAACAAAAGCGCAGTCACAACTGGACCCAGTTCGCGCAGTAGTGATAAAGCAACCAAAACACCAATCGCCTCGGATGATCCATATTTTTGTAGTGTGTAATAGCCTTGCAACGCCAATACCATGCCCACAAAGAAGCCTGAAACAATAATAATAAGTAGGGACATTACACCTGTAGAATAAATTTCGCGAATCGTTAAATGAAATCTACGAAAGCAATCACCTGAGTAGATAATCGTTAAAAGAAATAATCTAGCACCAGCACCTAAACGCCAAATACGCTCTATCATTCTATTGCCAATACCACGCAATGTTCTTATTACACTTACTAAAAGACTTGATCTAATCATATTTATTTATGTCTTGTATTTACTTAATAAAACAAATGATTATTCGTGCATCAGTTCAGCGCGGTAATCGCCTACTGGATAGTGAAAGGGAACTGGGCCATCCTTCTCGGCATGCACAAACTGATGTACAAATGGCAAAGTAGATTGCATTAAATCGTGAGGTGTGCCTTCTGCAGCCACTTCACCATTTGCTACAAAATAGACATAATCAGCAATTGAGAATGTATCTTGGACATCGTGCGTCACAATAATAGAAGTTGCACCTAGAGCATCATTCAAACTACGAATCAGCTCACAAATAACGCGCAAAGAAATCGGATCTAAGCCTGCAAAGGGTTCGTCGTACATAATAATATCAGGGTCTAACGCAATCGCTCGCGCCAAAGAGACACGACGAGCCATGCCTCCAGAGAGTTCATTTGGCATTAAACTATATGCGCCACGCAAACCTACTGCATTTAATTTCATGAGCACTAAATCTCTAATCATAGCTTCATTTAAATCTGTGTGCTCACGCATTGGGAAAGCTACGTTTTCAAAGACTGATAAATCAGTAAATAAAGCACCATGCTGAAATAACATGCCCATTTTACTGCGCAGTTGATAAATGCCAGCGCGGTCTTGCTCATGCATTACTTTACCGCTAACACGCACTTCACCAAGATTTGGCCTGATTTGTCCTCCAATCAGTCGCAATAAAGTAGTTTTGCCACTACCACTACCACCCATAATCGCCACGACTTTACCTCGCGGGAACGCCATATTGATGCTTTTATGCAACAAACGACCTTTATAACCAAACGAAAGGTTATCAATTTCTACGATGTTATTTGTCATGGATATAGTGATTGTGTGAGAGTTTACAAAGTAAAATTTTACTCAATGCTTATTCTAAAACAATTTGACTTCTAAGCAAGCTGTAAATCAAAAATCTAAACAATTCTTAATTTACCTTTTCAACCAGAAAAAAACTCACCTAAGTGAGTTTTTTTTATTATCCATTCATGTTCGAAAATTTAAAATGATAAACAAACATTATAAGTTGTAGCATCAATAATTGTAGGTGCTGGAACATTACTTGTTAACCAAACGGCTCCACCAGCTTGATAAGCTCTAAAAGAACCCGTTGAAGTTTCACCATCATCTAAAGTAGTATCTAATTGCTTGGCAAACTTACCCAAAACGCCTGCCGAGCAAATTACATATGCACCCGTTAAGCCAGTCGGTCCGCCAAAACCAGATGTACTCTCTATACCAATTCGGCCACCATCTGCATTCGTTGGGAAGTAAGTTGCATCGGCTGTACTAGTTGGGCCAGCTGCAAGGCCTGCTAATCTTACATGTTGCCAAAATAATGCGGCCTCAGTTGTTAACGTTGCCGAATCCCAGTCACCTTCAATGACACCATTGCCCAACGTACCTCCACTAGCATTTTGTCCACCTGTAAGGTGTGTCATAGCAAGTCTATCATCTCCTGGTAATGCTCTGTATTTATCTTGATAGCCGTAAATATAAACCTGCGTATTTTTAAAGTCAGACGCCATATTTTTTACTTTAGCGCTATTAATGAGCTCTTGGCCTTTAAGCACGCCACCTAGTAACAACCCAATAATTACCAACACAATTGCCAACTCAATCAGCGTGAAGCCTGCTTGTTGTTGTTGTTTCATTAAATTCTCCAAAACTTTAATATTCGTTACGATTAATATTGTTTAATATTTAACAATATCTAATTTTAGTCGCGCTTTGCTTAATACATGCAAATCTTATACCA
>JBDNJL010000023.1:0-2713 GCA_041687795.1 Methylotenera sp.
CACGCGGTGATTGCACCAAAAGATAGGGCGGTAGGTTTAAATGCGACTGTGCGTAAAGTGGCATCTGGCGCGGCAGAAACTGTGCCATTTATTGCTGTGACTAATTTAGCTAGAACCATTCGTGAGCTTAAAGAAGCGGGTGTGTTTGTTGTTGGCACTGCTTTAGAATCGCCAAAAGGGATGGATGCGCCAACCAGCTTGATCAATACTAAACTAAATGGCCCAATCGGGATTGTACTAGGCGCAGAGGGTGGCGGTATTCGCCGTTTAACAGCTGAAACTTGCGATGCTCTGGTAACAATTCCTATGTTTGGCTCAGTTGAGAGCTTAAACGTGAGTGTGGCGAGTGGTATTTGCTTATATGAGGTTAGACGCCAGCGTAGCTTAGCTTAATTTAAGTGTTTTTAAAGTACGTGTCCGTACTTTTTTAAGCAAGGTTGCATCAGCTACCAGTGATTCACCATAGCTTGGTACTAAGGTTTTCATTTTAGTTGCCCAAGCTTTGGTGCCGAGTTGATTGCTAAAGCATTGTTCAATGACTTGTATCATCGCTTGCACAGAAACAGAAGCGCCAGGCGATGCGCCTAATAATGCAGCTATAGAACCATCCTCGGCTGCGACTATTTCAGTGCCAAACTCCAGTTTGCCGCCTTTTTCATCACATTTTTTGATAATTTGCACACGTTTACCAGCATTTTCTAAATGCCAATCGGCGTTAACAGCTTGCGGGTAAAACTGGCGTAAGGTATTCATTCGGGATGGATGAGTTTGCATGGCTTCACCAATTAAATACTTGGTTAAATCCATGTTGTGTTTGCCCACATTGAACATGGCTTTAATATTATTTAGTTTAAGCGACTTTACCAAATCAAAATAAGAACCTTGCTTTAAAAACTTAGTAGTAAAGCCTGCGTATGGACCAAATAGTAGCGCAGGTTTGCCGTTAATAATGCGTGTATCTAAGTGTGGCACAGACATTGGTGGTGCACCTAGCGCAGCTTTTCCGTACACTTTAGTTGCATGTTGGTTCACAATGTCTGGGTTATTGCACACCAGCCATTGACCACTCACAGGAAACCCGCCGTAACCTTTGCATTCTGCAATGCCAGAGGATTGCAGGAGTTTTAATGCGCCACCGCCTGCGCCTAAAAATACAAACTTAGCCTCTATGGTTGTGGTTTTTTTACTCACGTTATCAAATAACCTCACTTTCCACCGGCCATTTTTTTGCTTTTTAAGGCCTTTAACTTGCGTATTAAGTTTTAAATCAAAAGTATTTAGTGTATTTAATTTTTCAATAATGCAACGCGTTAACGCCCCAAAATCAATATCTGTTCCGTAATTAATACGCGTAGCAGCGACTTTTTGTTTTGCTGTGCGTTGCTGCATGACAAGCGGTATCCACTCTTTTAATGTTTCCACATCATCGGAAAACTCCATATCTGCAAATAACGGATGCGCCTTAAGTAACTCATAACGCTTACGCAAAAATTCAACATCAGTATCGCCCCATACAAAGCTTAAATGCGGCGTAGCGTTAATAAAGGTTTGCGGAGTTGGTAGCGTATTTTGCTCTACCAAATAAGACCAATATTGCAATGACACTTCAAACGAGGCGTTAATATTTAAAGCGCGGCTAATTTCAACATCGCCTTGCGCATTCATCGGTGTGTAATTGAGCTCACAATAACCTGCATGGCCAGTACCAGCGTTGTTCCACGCGTCTGTGCTTTCTGCAGCTACGTTTGGCAAGCGCTCAACCATTGTCATGCTCAGCTCTGAATCTAAATCCGAAAGCAATGACGCAAGCGTTGCGCTCATGACACCACTACCAACCAATAATATGTCAGTAGTGAGCGACGTTGATTGTTTGTTTTTCGCAGTTGTCATGCAACCTATTTTATTTAATTATTACTCTTGTGTTTAAAAGTACGCAACAAAAAAGCCCGCTTGAAACAGGCTTATATCTAGTAAATAAGATGTAAAAAGTAAGTAATTTAGTGCCATAAATTTACTTAGATATACATGTAAAAGCTAGCATGTGATAAGCTATAAATTTTACATTAAACAGCGGTAATTAGGTAATAAATGAACATATTAGTCACTGGCGGGGCGGGTTACATAGGCTCACACACATGCTTGCAACTGCTTGTAGCAGGGCATCAAGTTGTAGTGTTTGATAACCTATGTAATAGTCAAATTGAGTCGTTTAACCGTGTACGAAAAATTACAGAACAACACGACATTTCGTATGATTTCTCGTTTGTAAAAGGCGATATTCGAGATGAATCTGCATTAAAAAGCGTATTTTCAGCCCATAAATTTGATGCAGTTATTCACTTTGCAGGCTTAAAAGCAGTTGGCGAATCTAGCGATAAGCCATTACTTTATTATGCTAATAATGTGAACGGCAGTATTAAATTATTTTCAGTGATGGCTGAATTTAATGTAAAAAATATTGTGTTTAGCTCCTCTGCAACGGTATATGGTGGCCCACATGCTGAACCAATTACGGAAAACTATCCTTTAAATGTGACTAACCCATATGGTCGAACTAAGCTGATTATTGAAAATATTTTGCACGATATGTACAGCGCAGACCCAAGCTGGCGCGTGAGTATTTTGCGTTACTTTAACCCGATTGGCGCGCACGAAAGTGGACTGATTGGTGAAAATCCTAACGGAATTCCAAATAACTTACTGCCGTATGTGG
>JBDNJL010000127.1:0-4097 GCA_041687795.1 Methylotenera sp.
ACAGTATTGACGCATGAGCTTAAATCCGCATACTTACTTTTGAAAAATGGGTTACTACTATCTTTTAGCAATACGCCAAATTCTTTTTGTGCCTTAACAAATGCAGCTGATATATTTTTCATTTTTTGCCCTCTATCCTTAATTGTTGATTAGCCATTTCTAGCTTATGCTCTTCCTCGTATATCATTAGTTGATATTCCTGCATCTCTTGCTCTTGCTGCGCTTGCAGATAGCTATCATCGCAATACATATCATTAGCCATTTTTAGACCTCCAGCAATGTTTACATACTACACGTTTATAAAACTTATGGTTATGTGTTTCGTATTGATGAAAACCTAGCCAGCATTTAATTTTTATTAACATTTTCATCATGACCTCCATTAAAAGTTAAATTAGTCAGTTTGCTTTGCTTTTAATGCAACACATGATGGTGCGCTAGCGGCATATTTAGATTGGCAACGGATAACCATTGCATCCTCATCCATGCCAGATTGTGCAAAGCTTCTAGCAGTTTCAAGTAGCATACAGTCTTTACTTTCCCATGACGTTCCACCCGAAAAGCCAAACAAGCCAGTAGAAGCTCCCACGGATGAGCCACCCATGCACGGTGCAGTGGGGAATACCGTTGGTGCTACCGCAGTCGGCACGTTACGGTGTGGGCGAGGTGTTGCAATATTAATCACGTTCCCATTGCTATTGTTGCTTGCATCTGAATTTGCATTTGAGTTTGAATTTGAGTTTGAATTTGAGTTTGAATTTGCATTTGAGTTTGCATTAGTATCGCCAATTATAACATTGGCATTAGAATTAGAACTAACATCAGACACATAGTTGTTATTACCTGTTGCGCATGGTAGATGGCTGCCAACGCCACACACGGTAGAACTGCCATTATGATTTGCAAAAACTGGTGATGAAAATACTGCTACAAGTGCTAATATTAAATATTTCATTTTATTACTCCTTTTCACATTGGTAAGTCTTAGCGGATTGCTCTGCTGTTAGATAGCGATAACTTACGTTAATCGTCATAGCGTACATAATGAAAAATATTACTCCGAATGACCACAGTACCGCTTTGATTAAAAAGTCTGCAAAGTTAGTCATTTTCTAACCTCGATTTGTGCATCATCAGCACCGAAAATATAACTTTCGTAAAAATGTAAAAAGTTAATGGCTAACGACCAGAATACTATTGCCGCTAAAACCAAAAACATTGTTTTTAAATGCTCTATAACTTTAGTCATTACCATCCCCATCCAGCCAACATCAGCAACTGGTTAATAAAATCTATCGTTAAAACGAATGCTAGGCAATAGGTTAGTAGGCCATGATCAGCACGCGATGCGTATTGTGTCTTGTCTGCGTAATCAGTCATTTTAGTTATCCTTATCATACAAATGTTCAGCATGCTGTTTAGCTACGAGTTCTATGTATTCTCGTATAATGCCTACAATGTCAATTCCAAAATCATGATATTGCGAATGGCTTACTGGCACTTTTTTATACTCATTAAACGCATGAAATATATTATAAATAAACTGCGAATTATTGTTATTTGTGCATAACAAGTCAGCTAGCAATCTCTCATCGGCTTCTATATCCTCTGCTATTTCAGCTATGCGCTCGTCGCGGTCGTCAGCTTCTGCTTGGCTATCTAAGTGACGGTCTAACTCACGCTCTCTGTATTTATCTTCAACACTGTTACCAAAACATCCAGCCATAATATATATCCTTATTAGTTATCTGCACCGCTGCCGTTCCAACTTTATTCATTGCGTTAGCGCATGAGATGAATAGTATAGAATTGCTTTACGCGTGTCAAGCGATTTATGAAGATATATTTAATTACCTAAATTGCACTGTGCTTTACTTATTCGCTTGACATTAACTAAATTCAATGCTTATAATTCGCTATGGACAAAATATTAAACAAAGCAATTAAGAAAGCTGGCAATCAAAAACGCCTAGCTTTATCTCTTGGCGTAAGCCGTCAATTCATTCATCAGCTTGTGCATGGTGTCAGGCCAATACCTGATACTTTTGTTATTAAGCTTAATGACTTAATAGCTGGATTAAAGGAGTAATAAAATGGCACGTTCTAGAAATATTAAACCATCATTTTTTAAGAATGAGTTACTTGGCGAAGCCGACCCATTGCTTGGATTATTATTTATTAGCTTATGGACTTTGGCTGACAAATCGGGTCGTTTAGAAGATAGACCGTTGCGCATAAAAGCAGAAACGTTCCCATACCGTGACAATATAAATATTAACGGTTATTTAACGCAACTAGTTTCGTTAGGGTTTATTGAGCGTTATAAAGTTGGTGAAGTTTCAGTTATTCAAGTGATTACTTTTGAAAAACATCAGTCCCCACATTCAACAGAAAAAGCCAGTGAGTTGCCTTGTAAGCCAATAGATAAGCCAGTAACGGTTATAGTTGCGTTAAATAACGAAAGCACTTGCGTGGATAGCAACATTAATGTTCTGATTCCTGATTTATTGATTCCTGATTTATTGATTCCTGATTTATTGATTCCATTAATTGGCGTCGCTAAAAAAACAGCGCCACCCAAAACTATTGGCAAAGCTTTAGATAAAAATTGGCAATTACCAAAAGCATGGGGTGATTGGGCTTTATCTGAAAGACCAGAATTTAACGATGTTCAAATACGCTCAATTGCGGAATCGTTTAAAGACCATTGGCTAGCTAATGCAAATCAAGCAAAATCTAAGAAAGCTGACTGGGAAGCTACCTGGAGGAATTGGGTAAGAAATACAAAAATAAACAATTCATCACAATTTAAATCATCTGGGCAACAACGTATTGACAACACAAACAAAGCAGTTTCTGAATTTTTAGGCGAAGCCAACCAAGAAAAAACCATTGAAGGAGTTTATGAAAATGCTTGAAGCTGACAAAAAAGAATTTGCAGCACTGATTAGCGCGACACTTAAAACTTACCGTGTTGAGCCAGATGCCGATGTTTTACGACTATGGTGGGGCGTTTTATCTCGTTACAGCATCGAGCAAGTGCGTAATGGCTTAAACAGATTTGTTAGCAATAAAGAAAATAAATATTCAGTTGTGCCTGCACACATCGTTGAAGCGATTGAACAAAACAATCCAGATGGCAGGTTGGGTGCAGATGAAGCTTGGGCTACATACCCACACAACGAAGCTGATAGCGCTGTGATTACTGACGAAATGGCCGAAGCGATGCAAGTTGCTTACCCATTGCTAAACGAAGGCGACAAGATAGGCGCTCGCATGAGTTTTAAAGAAGCTTATAACAGAATAACCGAGCAGAATAAAAACAACAACATTTTACCAAAATGGTTTCCGTCGTTAGGGCATAGCAAAGATGGCAGGCAGAAAGTGCTTGAGCAAGCTGTAAGACTTGGTCGAATAACGCAAGACCATGCGCTTAGTTTATTGCCAGCGCCTAACAATGAAGATTTTACTAACGCTGTGCTAAAAATTAAATCAACTTTAGCGATTGCTAACAACGAAAAACTAACCGACGAAGACAGGGCAAAAGCTAAAGAAAACATGGCAAAACTACGAGCAAGCGTATTTAAAGAAAATGAGTAGCTGGGTTAAGAAAGACAAATATTACCTAGCCTGTAAAGACTGGACTATTTGCAAGATTACACGAAACGGAATTGTAACTTACGAGCCTTGGCATGGTGATACGAACAAAGGCTATTTTAAAACTGCTGACGAAGCTAAAAAAGAACATGAGAGGCTAACGAAATGAACGAATCAACTTACAAAATGACAGGCTTCCCGATTATTGAACTTGAGCCAGTTAAATCTGATGCGCAAGCAATAGCAGATTTAGACGAAGAAGAGCCAGCAAAGGTAGATTGGTAATGAAAACAATGCACTTATTCGCTGGCGGTGGCGGTGGCTTACTAGCTGATTTAATACTTGGTCATGAGCCAATTGTAGCGGTTGAGTGGGATGCTTATTGTTGCAAAATTTTACGTGAAAGGGCTTTAGATGGCTGGTTTGAAGGGTTGCACGTGTGGGAAGGGGATGTCAGATTGTTCAATCCATCCGAATACGAAGGCCGAGTGGATATTATC
>JBDNJL010000128.1:0-8697 GCA_041687795.1 Methylotenera sp.
TAAAGTAGAGACATTAAACGTTTGAATGCCATCGCCACCCGTGCCACAGGTGTCTATTAAATACTTCGCATCTTTGATATTTACTTTGGTAGAAAGCTCACGCATAACGCTCGCGGCGGCGGCGATTTCATCTACCGTTTCACCTTTAACGCGTAAGGCGATTAAGAATGCAGAAATTTGTGCAGGTGTGAGTTCGCCGCTCATGACTTTGCGCATGGTCTCTAGCATAGTGTCTGAATCTAAATTTTGTCCGGCAATCAGTTGGTTAAGTGTGTTTGAAAAACGCATAAACTTTAGTCTTTAAAATTGAGCCTCAGAAAAATCAAGCTTTCAAAAAGTTATTTAGTAAATCGTGACCATGTTCTGTAAGTATGGATTCTGGGTGAAATTGCACGCCTTCAACTTGCAAAGTTTTGTGGCGCACACCCATGATTTCACCAAATTCGCCATTTTCATCTTCTGTCCAGGCGGTAATTTCTAAACAATCTGGCAATGTTGCCCGCTCAATCACCAATGAATGATAGCGCGTGGCGGTGTAAGGGTTTGGTAAATCTTTAAACACGCCAATATTGTGATGATGGATTAAAGAGGTTTTCCCGTGCATCAATGTTTTTGCTTTCACAATACGGCCACCAAAAGCTTGGCCGATACTTTGGTGACCTAAACACACGCCTAGTAATGGAATTTTTCCAGCAAACTCATGAATCAACGGCACGCTAATGCCCGCCTCATTTGGCGTGCATGGACCAGGCGAAATTACAATTTTTTCTGGCGCAAGTTCGCGAATTTTATCTAAGGTTATTTCATCATTACGAAACACATGCACGTCTTGCCCTAGCTCACCTAAATACTGCACAAGGTTGTAAGTAAATGAATCGTAGTTATCTATCATCAGTAACATAGTTTTTCTTTAAAGTGTCGCTTGTATTATTTAATATAGTTATTTTAATAGATTGCGTAAATTTTTGACAATTTCAAATGGAAATTGGTATAAATGAAATTTTTTAACTAGTGTGAGAGAAAAACTTAACCGTTTTTCATAGACACATTTTGTAAAAATTTTTAATTCTTTTGCAAATTAACCATTTCTTCAAACGCGTTTATCGTGAGTGGCTTGCTAAAGTAATATCCTTGAAAAAATTACAACCATAAGATTTAAGTGCTTCAAATTGGGCCAATTGCTCAATGCCTTCCGCCACAATTTTACAGTTAATGGTTTTCCCAATGGCTAAAATCATTTGAATAATGGCTTTGTCATTAGTATCCGTTAGCATGTCTTTCACAAATGATTGATCTATTTTAATCGTGGTAATAGGCAATCTTTTTAAATAAACAAGTGATGAATGTCCCATGCCAAAATCATCAAGTGCAATTTGTAAGCCCATCTTTCTTAAAGCATTAAATTTGTGAATTACATCGTCGATATTATCAATCACTGCAGTTTCAGTAAGCTCAAGTTTTAGTAAATTAGGATTAATCTGTGTGTTTTTGAGGATTTCTCGAACATCCTGTACGAAGCTAAGATACATAAACTGTTTTGCGCTAATGTTGATTGAAAGACGTAGCTTACTTAAATGTTCTGAAGATTCCCACGCTTTGAGTTGATGGCAGGCTTGACTTAATACCCAATAACCAATGCGGATAATTTGATTAGTCTTTTCAGCAATTGGTATAAATTCTTCAGGGCTAATACTACCCAATACTGGGTGAGTCCAACGCAATAGGACTTCCGCGCTTACAACATTTTGGTCAGTATCAACAATGCCTTGATAGTGCAAAGACAATTCATTATTTTGAATTTCAGAATTTAGTTTAGCTTCGATTTTGTGATATCTGTCTGCATTTTTCTGAGTAATAGAATCATAAAAACGAAATGTACTTCGCCCAGCTGACTTTGCTTGATACATCGCAACATCTGCATGTCTTAAATGATCTTCAAAGCTTAATAGGTCTTCAGGTTCTGTTGAAGTTTTAGGATGATGATTGATTGTCATTGTCGTGTCATCACCGTTAAACAAAGTTAAACCTAAGCTAGCGGTAGTAGTGTATTCAATCAATGCTAAAGAATAACTTTTGTTTAAGGACATTAAAAGTTTTTGTGCAACCTCGCTTGCTTGTTGATAAGCAAGGTTTTTATCATTATCAATATTTTCAAGTATCACGATAAATTCATCGCCGCTAAGACGTGCAACAGTATCACCTGCTCGCACAGAACTTTCCAATCTTTTTGCAACTTCTACTAGTAATTTGTCACCTATTTCATGACCTCTAGTGTCATTGAGTAATTTAAAGTTATCTAAATCTAAAAATATAAGTACGCATGACGTTCCAAGCCGCTTGGCGTTCACTACTGCACGTTGAAAGCGATCTAGAAGTAAACGACGATTTGGTAAGCCTGTTAACACATCATAATAGGCTAGGTTTTCGATTTCTAATTGTGCTTTTTTTTGTAGAGAGATGTCACGAATGAAAGCAGTAACTAACGGAAAGCCAGATTCTTTAAGTGATGTTATGGACAGCTCAATTGGGAATTCTGAACCATCTGAACGCATCGCGATGAGTTCTACTCGTTTATCAACAATATGTTTAATGCCTGTTTTTACGAATAAGGCATGGCCATCGTTATGTGCAGCCCGAGCAGATGGAGGTACCATTATATCGCTCAGTGATTTACCAATGAGCTCATCTTGCTTATAACCAAAAATATCTTCGGCGGCGACGTTAAACTCAGTAATGTTGCCTTCTTCATCAATAGTCACAATACCATCTAGTGCGCCATTTACAATTGCTCGTAGTTTTTTTTCATTATTTAATGCAGATTTTGCAGTTAGCACGCGATCTGATTGCAAAACCGCAATTAACAGCATGACTAATATTAACGACACAATAAACATCCATAGTGAAAAAACACCTTCACCGGCATCGATGCTATAAAAAGCACCAAAACCTTGCGCAGTAATCCATACAACAATAGCAGATAGACAAATTACTACTATCGAGCCCCCGACAACTCCAAAGTGCATGGTTGCCCAAATAAGCGCTGGCATAATAAGAAAAACGGACAGCATAAACTGTTTGTTCAAGCTAGGGATGATGGTTGAAATTACATACTCGCAACCAGCAAATACTAATAACCAAGCTATTAATTGATACGACTGTTTTGAGCTAATTTGGATTGTTTCTTTAGTGAGATTGAGTACTAATGGTAATGCTAAAAGTACACCCATGCTATCACCAAGCCACCATACAAGCCAAACTCTTAAAACTGCATCTGAAGAAATTAAATCGCCATTGTATAAACTTAAAACACCAACGGACGCAGAAATACTCATGCTGAGTAATGCGCTAGCTATTAGTAAGCCAATATCAACTTGCCTAACGAGAGAGTGGTTAAATTTGAAATACTGTAAACAATATGAAGCTACTAAAGGTGCAAATGTATTGCCAAATGCGATGACTAGTGAAGTACTTTGAGGTAAATTGGAGTATTCAACAAGATAAGCAGCTATAAAAATAGCAATTACATTAATCTTGCCCCACCGCATGATTGCGCCAGTGGCAATTCCGGTTGGTAACCATAATAGAGTTACTGTAGACTCATTGTATGGCACCATTAAACCTAATTTTGCAGTGCTGTAATAGGCTATAGCCACAACTAATAACTTAATAAGCATTTGGCCTAGTAGACGATATGACAATTTGCTAACTTCACTATTAAATATTGCACAGTATCGAGCAAACATATTTTGGTCTTTTTAAAGAATATTTAGACTTAAACCATTAAACATTTAGAGTTGAGGAGATTAAGTTAAATTTAAAATAACCTTACTCCACCAATACTGTAGCATTAATTGTTTAAACGCTGCACTCAAATAGTTACAATTTATTATCAATGTTAGCACCACAATGTGTGTCGCTTAAGTAATAAGATTAGCCTCTAAGTTTTAATATTTAAGACTTAATATCAAGTCCTGCTTGCACAAGTTCTGCCGCGCGTAAAACCGCCCGTGCTTTATTTTGCGTCTCATCCCATTCACTTTGTGGAACAGAGTCTGCCACAATACCTGCGCCTGCTTGCACATACAGCATTTGGTTTTTGATCACACCGGTTCTAATTGCAATCGCTACATCCATATCGCCATTAAACGCCAAATACCCCACAGCGCCTGCATAAACACCGCGCTTGCTTGGTTCAAGTTCGTCAATAATTTCCATAGCGCGTACTTTTGGCGCGCCAGAAACCGTGCCTGCAGGGAATGTTGCTTTAATCACATCAATCGCATCCATGCCAGGTTTAAGCTTGCCTTCCACATTGCTCACAATATGCATAACGTGAGAGTAGCGCTCAATCATCATGTTATCAGTAACTCTTACAGAGCCTGTTACTGCCACGCGACCTACATCATTACGTCCTAAATCCATCAGTTGCACGTGTTCAGCGCGTTCTTTAGGATCGGCTAATAATTCTACTGAGAGTGCCAAATCTTGCTCACGGGTTTTGCCACGCGGGCGTGTGCCTGCAATTGGACGTGCTGTGACTGTGCCATTTTCAAGCCGCACTAAAATTTCTGGCGATGCGCCCACAACATGGTGGTCGCCCATATCGTAATAAAACATATACGGCGAAGGATTTAAGCTGCGTAATGCGCGATAAAGCGAAAGAGGTGGCGCGCTAAATTTTTGCGACATGCGTTGGCTTAACACCACTTGCATAATGTCGCCTTCTAAAATGTATTGCTGTGCACGAATTACGGCGGCTTTAAAATTTTCTTCACCAAACTCTGAGCTGGCCTTAGACGCTGTAGATGACACAGACTCTGGAATAGCAACCGTTTTCCTTAAGTCTTTTAGTAAGCCATTTAAGCGTCTTTGTGCTGTTTCATAAGCATTTTCTTCATTTGGATTTGCGTATACAATAAAATAAAGTTTGCCGCTTAAATTATCTACCACGGCAATTTCTTCAGACACCATTAACAAAATATCTGGCGTGTTAATCGCATCAGGTTTTTTGGTTTCGCTTAAGCGTTTTTCAATGTAGCGCACGGTTTCATAGCCAAAATAACCAGCTAAACCGCCTGTAAAACGAGGCAAGCCTTGGCTTGGTAATAAATGGCTTGCTGGAATTTTAAAGCGTGCTTGAAAGTTTTTTACAAAGTCTAGCGGATTGGTGTTTTCTATGGACTCAATCACTACATTGTCAGTAATGACTTGAACGTGTTTGCCATTTGCCACAATACGCGTTTTTGCTGGTAAACCAATGATAGAGTAGCGACCAAAACGATCACCACCTTGCACAGATTCTAGCAAATAGCTAAACGGCTGATTTGCCAGTTTTAAGTAAAGCGAAAGCGGAGTGTCTAAATCAGCAAAGGTTTCTAATATCAGCGGAATTCGGTTAAAACCTTGCGAGGCAAGTGCGCTAAATTCAGATTGAGTAATGGTAGTAAATTGATGAGTACTATTTTGATTGGAACTGCTTTGATTGATTTGTGACATATTTTTCCTAACATAACTAAATTAGCGAGCGATAACGTGGTTAAAGTATTGCTACTAAACGCGCCACCATCGCCAGTTATTAGTCCGAGGGTTAGAAAAAAATATGACTGAAATCATAAAAATTCGCAAATAAATATATTTTTAAAATGTGCCTTTTAAAATATGTCCGTAAAAAACAGTTAAGTTTTTTACTTTAAAAGGGTATAACCGTTTAATTCTTAGTGCTTATATTCAATTAATGCAATCGCATCACTCAAAGAGTTCACAACTGCATCCACTTCACTTGCTTTAATCACAACCCCTTGATTATAGCCATAAGGTACTGCAAATACATAGCATCCTGCATTATGCGCTGCAGCAATATCAGTTTTTGAGTCGCCAATCATGACGACTTCCTGCACGTTAAACTGCAATTGTTCACACACATGATAAATCTGTTCAGGGTCAGGCTTCTTATTAGCTAAGGTGTCGCCACACACTACCATGTCAAAATAAGGCAATAAACCACTCTTTTCTAGCAGCGGCATAGTAAAAATTGTTGGCTTGTTCGTGACGCAAGCGAGTTTAAAACCTGCGGACTGCATATTTTGCAAACTTGTTAAAGCATCTGAGTAGGGCTTACTTTCCGTCACTATATTGGCGTAAGAAGTAAAAAAACATGCTTTAGCTTTTTCCAACAACTCTGCATCAAATGATTCAAACTGCTTCTTTAAGCAACGTTCAATCAAGGTAATTGCGCCATCGCCAATAAAACTTTCAATTACTTCTGTGCTTAACGCAGTCTTACCCAAACTCATTAACATAGCATTAGCCGCCCGCGCAATTTCTGGCGAGGTATGCATTAATGTACCGTCTAAATCTATTAAAACGGCTTTTACTGCAAACTTCTGCAAATTATACAGTGGCTAATGAAGCGCGCATTGCCGAAACAACGCTGTTGTAACGATTAGGGTCAGTGTCTTTTGGCGAACTAAAAATAGCACTACCCGCTACAAATGTATCTGCACCTGCTTTAGCAATTTCTGCAATATTTTGCGCATTCACGCCGCCATCAACTTCAAGCCAAATTTGGCGTCCAGTTTTCTCAAAGTAGGCATCAATTCGCGCGCGTGCTTGTTTTAGTTTTTCCAAAGTTTCTGGAATAAATTTTTGACCGCCAAAACCTGGGTTGACTGACATCAGCAAAATCATGTCAACTTTATCCATCACGTGGTCTAAGTAACTTAATGAAGTGGCTGGATTAAATACCAAGCCAGATTTGCAACCAAGCTCGCGCACCATAGCAAGGCTACGATCAATATGGTCAGAAGCCTCAGGGTGAAACGTAATAATATTTGCACCTGCTTTTGCAAAATCAGGAATAATACGATCCACTGGTTTCACCATTAAATGCACGTCAATGAGCGCGCCTACTTTTTTTGCGGTTTCACGAATCGCATCGCATACCAAGGGACCAATAGTTAAGTTTGGAACGTAATGGTTATCCATCACGTCAAAATGCACAATATCGGTACCTGAGATAATGACATCTTCAATTTCTTGACCAAGTTTGGCAAAGTTTGCAGAAAGAATACTAGGGGCAATTCTAAAAGTTTTATCCATGGCTAACATCCGTAAAGAATTTAATTATTATATTAAGTATTAGTACTAAACCATTATTTTAACTGTATTTCTTGCTTAACATAAGCCAATCCATCAAAATTACATATGCTAACCTCATCAACTCAACCTCGCAGTGGCTTAAACCATAAATGGCACATCATTTAATTTATATTTCTAGGGCTACCAGTGAGTTGGTAAAATAAGCATATGCAGCTATATGTCATTGGCGTTAATCACACGACAGCGCCCATTCAAATAAGAGAAAATGTTGCTTTCAATAGCGAACACTTAGGTAACGCATTGCGCGAGCTTACTAGCCATGACGTGGCTGAGGCAGCTATTTTATCTACTTGTAACCGCACAGAATTATATTGCAGCACCGACAATCCGCAAAAACCACTCAACTGGTTATCGCAATACCATAAGCTAGAAACAAAAAATATTCAGCCTTATATTTATACTTTGCCCGATAACGAAGCCGTAAAACATGCTTTTCGCGTTGCCTCTGGCTTAGATAGCATGGTGCTGGGCGAGGCGCAAATTTTAGGGCAATTTAAGCAATCCGTAAAAATCGCGCAAGATGCAGGCACTTTGGGCACGCTGTTGCATAAATTATTTCAACGCACGTTTGAAGTGGCAAAAGAAGTGCGCACCAATACAGATATTGGTGCAAATTCAATCTCTATGGCGGCGGCGGCAGTTAAATTAGCGCAACGTATTTTTGGCGATATTAGCAATCAAAATGTATTGTTTATTGGAGCAGGTGAAATGATAGCGCTTTGCGCAGACCATTTTGCAGCGCAAAAACCAAAATCGATGGTGGTTGCAAACCGTACTTTAGAGCGCGGTTTGGAGTTGGCGACAAAAATTGGCGGTCAAGCCATTTTGCTCAACGACTTACCGGAGCGCTTTGCTGAATTTGATATTGTGGTGACTTCTACCGCTAGCCAATTACCAATTATTGGTTTGGGTATGGTGGAAAGTGCGATTAAAACACGTCGCCATCGCCCAATTTTTATGGTGGATTTAGCCGTACCGCGTGATATTGAGCCAGAAGTCGCACAACTAGATGATGTGTTTTTATACACAGTTGATGACCTCGAGCAAGTTGTGACAGATGGCATGGTAAACCGTCAAGAAGCCGCGATTGATGCAGAAATCATTGTGCAAGCGCGTGTAGAAAACTTTATGCATTGGGTTAAAAAGCGCGGTGGCGTGCCCACTATTAAAGCACTACGCGACCAAGCGGAAGCTACACGCAGAGCTGAGCTTGAAAAAGCACTTAAAATGATTCAAAAAGGTGAAAACCCAGCCATTGTGTTGGATTTACTGAGCAATGCACTTACCAATAAATTTTTACATGCGCCAAGTCATGCGTTAAATCTAGCGCAGGGTGATGAACATACGCGTTTAGAAAATATTTTAAAACAGCTTTATCAGATTAAAAACTAATTTCAAATTAGTCACAATAAAAAACCAGTAATCTAGAGATTTTTAAATGAAACCCAGCATGATGACCAAGCTCGCAAACTTAGGCGAGCGCCTTGATGAAATTGACCGCCTGATGAGTTCTGAAGGCATCACTAATAATATGGATAA
>JBDNJL010000024.1:0-42427 GCA_041687795.1 Methylotenera sp.
CTTGGTTCAAGACCATATATTGAAGATGTGCGTTAATTATTTAACTTTATCTGACAGATTAGTAGTGAAGCTAGCATAAAGGTGATATTGCAGCTTTTTTGCATAAAATCGCAGAACTCGTAGTAGGTAATTAATACCGTTCCAACATTACAAAATACCAGCTAACTAAAAGCTTAAGTCGCCGTGGCAATTGTTAGAGTAATGGTATAGCAGAAAGCTTTTACGCAACGAAGAAGTAATAAGCAGTTTATTGTGAATGTTTTTTAATTAGTCAGCAAGAATAACAAAAGATATTTGAATATATCGAGTCGTACTATAATCATATATGTAGACTTTAAACCTATTGCTGGCATAGCCCAATTGACTATTAAACAGTATTTTAGATTAGCATCGAAAGTAGCTCTATTTATTTAATTGATGAGGTCTAGGCCTTAGGTTGTCAGTTATCAACTTTTATTTAACATTCAATTTTATGAGCTTAAATTATGTACAAACATCCATTATTAAATCGCGACAAAATGTCCGCACAAGAGGCGTTAGATATTTTAATTGAAGGCAATAGCCGCTTTATAAATAACGAAGGTAGTGATAAAGATGTACAAAGCTTAGCAAAAATACTGAAAAGCAAGCAACATCCATTTTCATCATTTCTAAGTTGCAGTGATTCACGTGCGCCAGTAGAGGTGCTATTTAATCAAGCGTTGGGAGATATTTTTAGCGTACGGTTGGCGGGCAATATTGCATCAGACAAAGCAATTGGTAGTTTAGAGTTTAGCACTAAATATTTAGGTAGCAAACTGATTGTCGTAATGGGACATACCACTTGTGGTGCCGTAGAAGCAGCGTGTGATGATTTTAAAGACGGTCATATTGGTGAAATTATCAATATGATTAAACCTGCAATCCGTCATGAAAAAACAATCACGAGTGATCGAACCTCTAAAAATTCAGAATATGTTGAGAAGATTTGCGAGCTTAACGTTAAATATCAGACTGACCAAATCATTAGGCTAAGTGATATTATCTCGGAACAATTAGAAGATCATCAAATAGGTATTGTAGGTTCTGTGTATGACATTGAAACCGGGAAAGTGAGGTTTTTGGAAAACACATTTGTTTCCTAGCTAATAAATATAATATTAACGATGGCCTTCTTTGGCCATATTAATGCTGTATTTAGGGATCTCAACCACTAAGTCTTCTGTGCCAATAATAGCTTGGCAACTTAAACGCGAGTTCGGTTCTAAACCCCAAGCTTTGTCTAGCAAGTCATCTTCTTGGTCATCCGATGACTCAATAGATCTGAAGCCTTCTCGAACAATCACGTGACATGTAGTGCATGCGCAAGCCATATCGCATGCGTGATCAATGTCTATTTCATTTCTTAATAATGTTTCGCAAATAGAATCGCCAGTTTTGGCTTTAAGCGACGCACCATTTGGACATAAATCTACATGAGGCAATACAATAATTTGTGGCATAAATCATTCTCTTTTTAACTTTTTCTGTTAGTTGTTACTAGACAATTAACCTATAAGTTAATTGTATCTAAATTTTTCCCGTTAAATGCTTCGCCAATACTGACATCCATTCGGCGTGCGGCAAAAATTTCAGTTGCATGGTTAAGTACTTCAATTGCTTGATGAATTGCATCAGTGTTTTCAGTTAATGCGATATTTTTTAGTGTATTGATTTCAACTTCAATCAGATGTTTTTCTTCAGCAGTTAGTAATGCGCTGTCTACCTTTAAAGCAGCACTTACCGCCTCAACAATCGCACCAGCATCTACACGTGCTTCAACCAACATACGCGCTACTTTATCTTGTTCTGCGCTAGTAAATGAGGCTTTAAGCATATTTGTGATTTCATCTTCACTTAAACCGTATGAAGGTTTAACGATAATATTGGCCTCTTTATTACTACTTGTTTCGCACGCAGAAACAGATAATAAACCGTCTGCATCTACGGTAAAGGTGACGCGAATACGTGTAGCGCCTGCGACCATAGGTGGGATGCCACGTAGCTCAAAGCGTGCAAGCGAACGGCAGTCGCTCACCAACTCGCGCTCGCCTTGGACTACATGAATACTCATGGCTGTTTGGCCATCTTTATAGGTGGTAAACTCTTGCGCACGAGCAACTGGTAGTGTGCTATTTCTATGAATCACTTTTTCAGCCAAGCCGCCAAACGTTTCCAAACCTAGTGATAGCGGAATCACATCAAGTAATAATAAATCTGTATCACTTTTATTACCTGCTAAAGTATTTGCTTGAATTGCCGCACCTAATGCCACTACTTTGTCAGGATCTAAGTTAGTTAATGGTGTTTGCTTAAAGAAGTCAGCTACCGTTTTACGAATTTGCGGCATTCTAGTCGCGCCGCCAACCATTACCACGCCGTTAATATCCTCAATATTCAAGCCTGTATCACGCATGGCTTTGCGCATTGGGCTAAGTGTTTTCTGTACCAAGTTATTCGTTAGCTCAATAAAGTGTTCGTAAAAAAGCGTTAAGTTAACAAATTCACCGTCGCTTAATAAGCAGCTAATGTTTGCTTCAGCATGCTCGGTGAGCCACTCTTTGGCTTCACGTGCTTTGCTTAATAGCAGTCTCGTATCTTGTGCGTTGCGTGGCGATAGTTTACATGTTTCTAAAATCCAGCAAAAAATGCGTTGGTCAAAATCGTCGCCGCCTAATGCCGAGTCGCCATTAGTGGCTAAAACTTCAAAAACACCACGATTAAGTTTCAAAATTGAAATATCAAATGTACCGCCACCTAAGTCATAGATTACATAAGTGCCTTGTGACGCATTATCTAAGCCATAAGCTACTGCTGCGGCAGTAGGCTCGTTTAATAACCGGAGTACGTTTAGACCTGCTAATCTTGCTGCATCTTTAGTCGCTTGGCGTTGTGCGTCATCAAAATAGGCAGGGACGGTAATGACTGCACCAACCAGCTCACCGCCTAATGAGGATTCAGCGCGTGCTTTCAGTACTTTCAAAATTTCCGCAGAAACTTCTACTGGGCTTTTAGCACCAGCGCGTGTTTCAATTTGCACTATACCTACAGAGCTTACCGCATCAATAAATTTGTAAGGCAGCAACGAGGTGTCAATATCTTTTAAGCTGCGTCCCATAAAACGCTTAGCGGAAACTATTGTATTGTGTGGGTCATTATTTTGCTTCTTCTGTGCTTCATAACCCACTTCTACAGAGTTGTCAGCGTTGTAATGCACGACAGAAGGTAAGAGTGCATGCCCGTGTGTGTCACTCAACACGCCACTTAAGCCGCTACGAACCGTTGCGACTAATGAATTTGTTGTACCTAAATCAATGCCTACCGCCAATCGATGTTGGTGAGGGGTGGCACTCATGCCAGGTTCTGAAATTTGCAACAACGCCATCGGTTTAATTCTCTATTAGCTCAATTACTTTGTTAATGTCAATCGTTAGCTTATCCATGAAGATTAGTTTACGAGTACTTTTAGTCGCTGCTCCGTAGTCTTTTTGTGTATCAATTGCCGATATCAGTTCAGCGTTAAGTGCTTTAGCTTCTTGTTTAATTTCAGTTAATAAATCATCTAATACGCTCATATTTTTAGCGACTTTTGCATCTTCAATGGCCTCGCGCCATTCCATTTGCTGCATTAAGAAATCACTAGGCATAGCGGTATTTGTTTCAGTAATCGTGGTGATACCTTTTAATGTAAGAAAATATGCGGCGCGATTAGCTGGAGATTTGAGTGTTTGATAAGCCTCATTAGCCAGCGTAGCTAATTGCATAGATTTAAGTTTTTCGGTGGGCGTTCCAGTTACAAAACGGTCTGGGTGAGATTCTGATTGGATACGACGATAGTTGATTTCTAAGAGCGTTTGATCAATACCAAACATTGCCTCAAGGCCAAATAACTCAAAATAATTCTGCGTCATGTGTTATTTTAAACAGTAAAGCTTTCACCGCATCCACACTCATCTTTAACGTTCGGGTTATTAAATTTAAAGCCTTCGTTTAAACCTTCTTTGGTAAAGTCTAATTCTGTGCCGTCAATATAAACCAAGCTTTTTGGGTCCACAATAATCTTTACACCATTGCTATCAAAAGCTGTATCTTCTTCGTTAAGTTGATCTACAAACTCTAAGGTATAAGCCATGCCAGAGCAGCCAGTAGTTTTAACACCTAAGCGGAGTCCAACGCCCTTGCCGCGATTGACAAGGAACATTTCTACGCGGTTTGCAGCTGCTTCTGTTAAAGTAATTGCCATACGTTTAAGCCGTTTCTTTAGCCAACTGCTTAGCTTTAATGTCAGCAACTGCTGCTTTAATAGCATCTTCCGCTAACACTGAGCAGTGAATCTTAACTGGTGGCAAAGCTAGCTCTTCTGCAATTGCAGAGTTTTTAATGGCATAAGCTTCGTCAATGGTTTTACCTTTTAACCATTCAGTGACTAGTGAGCTAGATGCGATTGCTGAACCGCAACCATACGTTTTGAATTTAGCATCCTCTATAATACCGCTGTCATTTACCTTAATCATCAACTTCATCACGTCGCCACAAGCCGGCGCACCAACCATTCCCGTTCCTACGTTAGGATCATTCTTATCTAAAGTACCCACGTTACGTGGATTTTCATAGTGATCTAAAACTTTATCTGAATATGCCATGCTGTTTCTCCTTTAGTGGGATGCCCACTGAACTTTACTTAAATCGATACCATCTTTGAACATTTCCCAAAGTGGTGACAATTCTCTTAATTTATCAATTTTACTTTTCATTAACTTAATTGTGTAATCAATATCTTCTTCAGTAGTGAAACGACCAATTGAAAAGCGAATTGAGCTATGCGCTAATTCATCTGACCGACCTAAAGCACGCAGTACATAACTAGGCTCTAAGCTGGCAGAAGTGCATGCAGAACCGCTTGATACGGCAATTCCTTTTACTGCCATAATTAGTGATTCACCTTCTACATAATTAAAGCTTATATTTAGATTGTGAGGCACGCGGTGCTCTAAATCACCATTCACGTATACTTCTTCCATAGTTTCTAAACCATGTAAAAGCTTGTCGCGAAGTTTAAGAATTCGTGCATTTTCAACATCCATTTCCTCACGTGCGATTCTAAATGCTTCGCCCATCCCTACAATTTGGTGAGTTGCTAGTGTGCCAGAACGCATGCCACGTTCATGACCACCACCGTGCATTTGAGCTTCAATACGAATGCGTGGTTTGCGGCGTACATATAAAGCGCCAATACCTTTGGGACCGTAGGTTTTGTGAGCACAAAAGCTCATTAAATCAACAGGTAATTTCTCTAAATCAATTTTTACTTTACCAGTTGCTTGTGCTGCATCTACATGAAAAATCACGTTATTTTCACGACAAATATTGCCAATTGCAGTAATGTCTTGAATTACACCAATTTCGTTATTTACGAACATCACAGAAGCTAATACCGTGTCAGGGCGAATCGCTGCTTTAAATTTGGTTAAATCAACTAAGCCATTTGGCTCAGGCTCTAAATACGTTGCTTCAAAGCCAACACGTTCAAGCTCACGCACTGCGTCAATCACGGCTTTATGTTCAGTTGCAATGGTAATAATGTGTTTACCTTTACCACTATAAAAATTTGCTGCGCCTTTAATGGCTAAGTTATTTGACTCTGTCGCGCCAGACGTCCATACGATTTCACGGGGGTCTGCACCCACTAACTTAGCAACTTCTTCACGCGCAATTTCAACCGCTTTTTCAGCTGTCCAGCCGTAAGGATGACTACGAGAAGCAGGGTTACCAAAATGCTCTGTAATGTACGGAATCATTTTAGCTGCTACACGTGGGTCTACAGGTGTAGTAGCTGAATAGTCCAAATATACTGGTACGACCTCTTTTGCCAAGCCGTTTGCGTCGTATAAATCTTTGACAACTGGCATTTCTATTGTTGCTGACATTTTTTAATTTATCCTTGCATTAATGTAATTTTCTAACTTATTAACAATCTAGCGTTGTTTATGCATTTCGTTTTTGTTGAACTAGGCAGTTATTGCTGTCAATTGTTTCAATCTTGCTGTTTCATTTTGTAGCGCGGTTAAAAACCCAAGCACTTCTTCTAGGGTGTTATTTAAACCAAAGCTCACACGCACAGCACCGCGAGCTAAATCTTTATCAACGGACATTGCTAACAATACGTGGCTAGGTTCTGTGCTATCGCTAGAACATGCCGAACCTTTACGGTCTAAAGCCATTACTAAGGTTTCGCCTTCAATGCCTTCAATTGCAAAGAAACTAGTATTTGGTAAGCGTTTTGCTTTATCGCCAAAAATTACAATATTTAAATCTTTAGCAATTACTTTTAAGCCTTGCTCAAAAGCATCGCGCAATAAACTTGTGTGCGACGCAAATGTATTCTTGTTAGCTACAGCTAATTCACACGCAAGTCCAAACCCGACAATCGCTGCGACATTTTCTGTGCCGCTACGTAAACCTTTTTCTTGTCCGCCACCGTGTAATAGCGGCGTAATATCTATGCGCTTATCTAATATCAATGCTGCCGCACCTTGCGGTCCGCCAATTTTATGGCTTGATACTGTCATTGCATGTACGTTTAAATCAGTAAAACTTAACGGTATTTTACAGACACCTTGTACCGCATCTGTATGTACAAGTGCATTTGCGGTTCTCGCCATTTCAGCAATTTCACTATTTCTTGAATCACGCCAGCTTCATTATTTGCCAACATTACAGACACTAAACTCGTGGGTGTAACTAGTTGATTTTTTAATTGTAATAAATCAATTTTACCATTTACATCAACTGGTATTTGTTTTGCCATAAAACCAAACTGTTGCATCGCTAATGCTGGACGTGTCACGCAAGGGTGCTCAATACTACTTGTTAAAATTTGACTGGCTGGTAAATAACCTGCCATGCCTTTAATTGCAAAATTATTTGCTTCTGTGCCATTTGCTGTAAAAACTACTTGTGAGCTATACGCCCCGCAGGCCTCTGCCACTTGACTTCTCGCATGCTCTACTGCATCGCGTGATGCTCTGCCAAAGTTATGGCGACTAGTGGGATTGCCGCTTTGCATTTGCATCCACGGCAACATCGCATTTAATACGAGGCTATTTAAAGCTGTGGTTGCATTGTGATCTAAATACACATGAGACATATTATGTTTTAAGCAGCTACAGTTTCAGGATTAGTTTTTTTTAATTTAATGTTATCAATAGGTTCATTTGTAACTGATTTGCTTCCACAGTTTCTAGGTGTAATTAATATTTTTCGACCACTTTTTTGCGAAGCCACCATATCTGCCAAACTGATGCCATCAAGGTAATCTAAAATTTTACTATTTAACGTTGCCCATAAATCGTGCGTCATGCAGCGACCTTCATCACGGCAGTTTTCATGACCACCGCATTGGGTGGCATCAATTTGCTCATCTACCGCATTGATAATTTCGGCAACTGATATTTCAGCAAAGTTTTTTGCAAGTTTGTAACCACCACCAGGTCCGCGAACGCTGGTAACCAGCCCTTGGCGACGTAAGCGGCTAAACAACTGCTCTAAATAAGACAGTGAAATACTTTGGCGTTCACTAATAGCAGCGAGGGTCACAGGTTTAGCTGTTGTGTCTTTTGCTTCATACATTGCTAGATCTAGCATTGCAGTGACTGCAAACCTGCCTTTGGTAGTGAGTTTCATATAAGTTACCTGCTGTAGTAAAACGAATAGTTGTTCAATTAAGTATCAAATTTTATAATACTTGATAAGTTTAGTCAACTATTATGCTGACTAAGTTCAGTTGAGCTCTAATTATTTTGCAGGTGGTTTTTTGGTAGGTTTTATTTTGGTTTTTGTAGCAGTTTTAACACCTAATTCCGCTTTCGCTTTATGCACATCAAACGCATCGGCTACTTCACTATCGGTAATTTCATCAACACCTAGCGCATTAAACTGTTTAGTTAGCTTAGTAATTTTTGCCTCTTGCGCCTTACTTTTTGCTAGCAATTGTTTAATCGTTTCTAGCATTGTTTCAGGGTTAAATTTATCGTTATCATCTGCTACTGCATACGCAGTAAAAGTCGGTTTAGCAGCTTGTTTAGCCGTCTGCGCCGCTTTACTTTCTTCCTCCAAAATACGTGCAGGAATTCCCACCGCTGTTGCATGTGCAGGCACATCTTTTACAACTACTGCGTTAGAGCCGATTTTTGCTCCTGCGCCAATCGTAATTGGACCAAGCACCTTTGCGCCAGCACCAATTACCACGCCACATTCAAGCGTAGGGTGGCGTTTGCCTTTATTCCATGAAGTGCCACCTAGTGTTACGCCGTGGTACAAGGTGCAGTCGTCACCGATAATCGCTGTCTCACCAATCACAACCCCCATGCCATGATCAATAAATACCCGGCGGCCAATGGTTGCGCCTGGGTGAATTTCAATACCAGTCAGCAAACGGCCAATATGCGAATTAAAACGCGCGAGCCAGTATAAATTTTTCTGCCATAACCAATGAGAAAGTCTATGCATCAGTAACGCATGTACGCCAGGGTAAGTTGTGAGCACCTCCCAGTGAGTTCTAGCTGCTGGGTCTCGCTCAAACACAATTAAGATATCTTCTTTAATATGGTTAAACATAATTCTTGCCTAGTATTTATCGTGTTTTCTTGGTGTCACAGTTAAAGTTAAAATGCCACGCAGTAAGTTCACTTCTTCTTTTTCTAGTCGCGATCTAGCATAAACGCGCCGTAAGCGCTCCATTAACTTTTTGGGCGCACCCGGGTTTAAGTAGCCTATGTGTAATAGCGTTTCTTCCAAGTGTTTATAAAAGCCTTCAACACTATCCACTGTTGCCAATTCATTTATATGATTGGGAAGTATCGCTTCATTTTCAAGCTGAGCGTCTATTAAATATGCCATTCTTAGCTCATAACACATAATCTGCACGGCAGCGGCTAAGTTTAGCGATGAGTACTCAGGGTTTGCTGGAATAATTGCCAACATTTGACAGCGATCTAATTCGGCATTACTTAGCCCACTCATTTCTGTTCCAAAAACTAGCGCCACTGGCTGATTTGTAGCAATCGCAATTGCTTTGTTTGCTGCAGTACGCACATCCACAAGTTCGTGAGAAAGTTGCCTTTTGCGCGCACTTAACCCAATTGCATAGACACATCCTGCCAAGGCTTCGTCTAAAGTTTCGGTAACAATTGCTTTTTCTAACAAATCTGCCGCGCCTGTAGAGAGTGCTGTTGCGTGCGCATCAGGAAAGCTATCAGGTTTAACTAAATAAAGTTGGCTTAGTCCCATTGTTTTCATAGCACGTGCAGCAGAGCCGATATTACCTGGATGGCTGGTTTGGCAAAGTACAATTCTAAAATTATTTAAAATAGGTTTCTGTGTGAGGTAGGTTGTCAATGTTGTGGCTTCTAAATTAAGGCTTAAAAAAATAAATTACAAAGCTTAGCGTTCGATGCATATAGCTCCGCGCTTTAAGTTTGGTTAATTAGTCATAAAAAGCTAAAATGCTATTTTAACAGGTTCTACGAGATTTCACTTTATGCATCCCATGCTTTCCAACGCAGTTAAAGCTGCCCGCCGTGCTGGCAATATTATCACCCGCGCTTCAGACGATATTGGCTCACTCAAAATTCAAACCAAAACCTATAATGATTTTGTAACAGAAGTAGATAAAACTGCAGAAGCTGCAATTATTGAAACTTTAAAAGATTTGTATCCAACACATGGTTTTTTAGGTGAGGAGAGCGGTGAATCAAATAGCGAATCTGACTACATTTGGATTATCGATCCATTAGACGGTACTACCAACTTCCTCCATGGTATGCCGCAATACTGCGTTTCTATTGCATTGCAAGAGCGCGGCGTATTAACCCAAGGTTTGGTGTATGACCCAAACCGTAACGACTTATTTACTGCAACCAAAGGTCGCGGTGCATTTTTAAATGACAAACGTATTCGAGTAAGCCAGCGCACAAAATTGCAACAAGCGATGGTGGGCACTGGTTTCCCATTTAGAGATTTTACGCATTTAGATACTTACCTTAACATGTTAAAAGACATGATTAAAAAAACCTCTGGCATACGCCGCCCAGGTTCAGCAGCGCTGGATTTAGCCTATGTAGCTGCAGGCTGGTATGACGGGTTTTGGGAAATTAATTTATCAGCTTGGGATATTGCCGCAGGTGGATTATTAGTACAAGAAGCAGGCGGTATAGTTGGGGATTTTGAAGGTAATGAGTCTTGGCTAAAAACAGGTAATATCGTTGCGGCAAACCCAAAATTATTTGCACAAATAGTGCAAACTTTAAGCCCGCATCTTACGAAGGATTTAAAAACGCCTGAATTTAAATCTACTACAAATAGTAATTAACGAATTTTAAACGCCTAGAAAAGTATTGCAATAATGCAAAATAAAACTTAAATCAATGATAGAGCAAGCTTTTGAACTCTATGCGCTTCACAAGCAACCACATCAATTAGTTGCAGATTTAATCGCACAAATTCGGCCTGCAAAACCGCATCAAGTGGATTTGGCGGCAAAAAGCTTGCAGTCGCTCTCTTATATGCTCAATAACGATGCAGAAAAAGCACGATTATTGCGCGAAGCTATTTTAAAATTACTCAGTGAACATAAGCCAATTTCATTATTTTTGGTAGCAAGACATTCAGTTTTTTCAGGTTTCTTCACTGAAATGTGGCGCAGAATTTCACATAAAATCTTGCCAGAAGCTATCAACAACGACTACTTAATTGATTTATTCGCTATACTTTTCACAAAAACAACTGACGCTGAATGGGTGAGAGCAATACCCGATAAAATCTGGACGCAATTGATTTTAGCCTTGTCTTTTGAAGATTCGCCTCCAGACTTAACGGTTTTTTGCAGACACAATTTACTTTCTGCTACACAAGTGCTTTCTTACCGTATTGCGGCGCTGGGCTTAGAGCCTGAGTTGTTAAGAAGTCACCCAAAGCTAGAGCAACATAGCTCACCATTTATTATCCAAAATGAAGAGCTAGATCTTTTTTTACCCTCTACATTCAAGCAATATAGTGAGCCAAGTACAACGAGTATTAGTCACATTTTGGTCATGTTGGACCAATGTACGGAGATTATCACTAAAATTCGGCGCAATTCTGCGCAAACTGGTACGAGCATTCGCCTCACTTATTTATTGCAACGCATAGCGCAAAATATTGCACGTTTAGAAACATTGCTGAATATTTTAAACAGTCCGCATGAATATGACCAAGAATCAAACGCTGAAGCAAGCTTATTACCTAACGCCAATATACTAAAAGTTCGGCTTTTTAAAGAGCTTGTATATAGCGAATGCCATAAAAACGATTTGAATGAGCATTGGCAAGAAAACATGGAGACAATGGCGCTGCGTGTAACAGAAAACGCCAGTCGCACAGGCGAGCACTACATTACAGAAAATCGGAGTGAATATTTTGAGCTTATGCGTTCTGCTATGGGTGCAGGAGTCGTTATAGGTGTCATGGGCATGATAAAAATCATGTTCGCAGAACAGCATCTTGCATCACTTACCGAGACTATTTTATTTGCTTTGAATTACGGACTAGGATTTATTTTAATCCATATTTTACACTTTACAGTAGCAACTAAGCAGCCCGCCATGACAGCCGCTGCAATCGCTGCCAGCATTGACGAGACTGACAATAAGTCTAAAGAGATGAATAACTTGGTGGATATTGTTGCTAAAGCCATGCGTAGTCAAGTGGTAGCGATTTTTGGTAATGTGGTGATAGCAATACCAACCGCAATTCTCATTGCTTGGGCTTTTTTTAATTTTAGCGGACAGCAGTTTATTAGTACAGACCAGGCTAATCACTTGTTAGCAGACATTAATCCTATTCAGAGTGCTGCATTATTTTATGCGGCTGTTGCAGGTGTTTGTTTGTTTTTATCTGGCTTAATTGCAGGTTATTACGATAATTTAGCAATCTACAATAAAATTCCGCAACGTTTGCGCGCGCTCAAGTGGTTACAAAATCTACTCGGCGTTTCACGGTTAGCACGCGTGGCGAACTATATAGAAAATAATCTAGGCGCATTGGCAGGTAATTTTTATTTTGGTTGTCTGCTAGCCGGGATGAGTGAAATTGGCGTGCTGTTTGGCTTGCCGTTTGATATTCGGCACATTGCGTTTTCATCCGTATATGTTGGTTTTTCTGCTTTTGCTTTAGATTTTCAATTTACTTGGCAAATGATTACTTATGCAGGCTTAGGTATATTGCTCATTGGTATGATGAATTTAATGGTTAGTTTTGGTTTGGCATTATTTGTAGCCATGAAATCACGCAAAATTCGTTTTAAGCAATGGCGTTTATTTATGCGTAATTTAGGCAGTAGGTTAAACCAAAAACCGGGTGAGTTTATTATGCCACCTCAGAAAGTAATCCTATCAATAGGTGAGTTAAATCCTGAAACAGTGATAGAAAAACCTTCTCATGGCTGAAAGTCTTACTAACACAAGCCAAGCGACAAATTTACACACTCCGATGATGCGACAGTATCTGGGTTTAAAAGCGCAACACCCTGATATGTTGTTGTTTTACCGCATGGGTGATTTTTACGAGCTGTTTTTTGATGATGCAGTCAAAGCTTCTAAATTACTCGGCATTACGCTTACGCATCGCGGTAGTAGCAATGGTCAGCCGATTAGAATGGCAGGTGTGCCTTATCACGCGGCAGAAGGCTATTTAGCTAAACTGGCTAAACTAGGTGAAGCAGTCGCGATTTGTGAACAAGTAGGTGACCCAGCGACAAGTAAAGGCCCAGTAGAGCGCAAAGTTGTGCGTATTTTAACGCCTGGCACATTAACAGATACCGCACTGCTCGATGAGTCGCGCGACAATCAACTTTTAAGTATATTTCAGGGTGATGGTTTAATTGGCTTGGCGAGGTTAAATTTAGCCTCAGGCAGTTTTATTTTAAGTGAAATTGCTGTGGGGCATTTAGCGCAAGAAATTGAACGCATTGCACCTAGCGAAATTTTAGTGAGTGATGATTTTACCCATGCCGCGTTTACAAATATTAAAGCCGCAAAAAAACGTTTAAGCCCTTGGCAGTTTGATATTGATACCGCATTTGCCACGCTTACTAAACAACTTAATACCTTAGATTTAAATGGTTTTGGCTGCCAAGGCTTGCAGCCAGCGATTAGTGCAGCGGGCGCTTTGTTGGATTATGTACGCAACACACAGCGCACTGCGCTACCGCATATCAACGCGATTAGTGTAGAAAGTACCAGCGCTTATATTCAATTAGACGCGGCAACGCGTAGAAATTTAGAAATTGATTTAACGCTACGTGGTGAAGCGTCACCCACTTTATATTCACTTTTAAATACCACGCAAACCGCTATGGGCGCGCGTTTGTTGCGCCACTGGTTGCATCACCCATTGCAAGACAGAAATCTAGTCGCAAAACGCCATTCTGCGGTGGCAGAATTAATTCAAAGCAATACGCATGAAGTGCTAAATACTGCGTTAAGAACCATCGGCGATATTGAGCGCATTACCGCACGAATTGCGCTAAAAACTGCTCGCCCACGCGATTTATCTGGTTTGGCGGTCAGCTTGAATCAATTACCATTGCTGCAACAAGCCTTACAAAACATGACTTTCAGTTTGTTGCAAACGCTAGGTTCAAGCTTAACCGTACCAAGCGCCGCGTTAAATTTACTCAATAATGCAATTAAAGCAGAACCAAGCGCAGTGTTGCGCGAGGGCGGTGTTATAGCAGATGGTTTTGATGCCGAGCTTGATGAATTACGCGCGATGCAAAATAACCACGGTGAATTTTTACTGCAATACGAAGCGTCAGAAAAAGCGCGGACTGGCATTAGCAATTTAAAAGTTGAGTACAACAGCGTTCATGGCTTTTATATAGAAATGAGCCGCACGCAAGCTGAAAGCGCGCCTGCGGAATATCGGCGCCGCCAAACGCTCAAAAATGTTGAGCGCTTTATTACGCCAGAACTTAAAACGTTTGAAGATAAAGTATTAAGCGCAAATGACCGTGCCTTGGCGCGTGAAAAAGTGCTGTACGAGCAAGTGCTAGAAGCGTTGCAACCTAATATTGTAAATTTGCAAACTATTGCTGGTACAGTTGCCAGTTTAGATGTGCTGTGTTGCTTTGCCGAGCGTGCCATTGCGCTCAAATATGCAGCGCCACAATTTATTACTGAAGCTGGTATTCATATCGAAAACGGTCGTCACCCTGTGGTTGAAGGCATCTCGCTTAGTAATAATCAAGCGTTTATTGCCAATGATGTTTCGCTAAATCCTTATCGCCAATTACTGCTCATTACTGGGCCAAATATGGGCGGTAAATCTACTTTTATGCGGCAAACCGCACTGATTGTTTTGCTCGCGCATTGTGGTTGTTATGTGCCTGCAAGCCTTGCAAAAATCGGCGAAATTGACCGCATTATGACGCGCATTGGCGCATCGGATGATTTAGCAGGTGGTAGGTCTACCTTCATGGTTGAGATGACAGAAACCGCCAATATTTTGCACAACGCAACCGGTAAAAGCTTGGTGTTATTAGATGAAATTGGCCGTGGTACCAGTACCTTTGACGGTTTGAGTTTAGCGTGGGCAGTAGCAAAACAATTGCTAGAAAAAAACCGCAGCTACACCCTTTTTGCCACGCATTATTTTGAGCTTACGCGTATTGTGGATGAATTTAAACATGCCGCTAATGTACATTTAGATGCGGTGGAACATGGCACAGGTGAAAATAAAGCCATTGTATTTATGCATAAAGTAGAGGAGGGCGCAGCCAACCAAAGCTATGGTTTGCAAGTGGCGCAGTTGGCGGGCATTCCAAAATCTGTGATTAGTAGCGCGCGCAAAAAACTCGCGCAATTAGAGATTAACCAATTAGCGATCGCAAATGAAAATCAATCGGATATATTTGCAAGTAAGACTGAAGACAAATGTGGACAAATATATGCCTGTGAAAAACCGTTAAGTCACCCCGCCGTGGAGCTGCTTGAAACGTTACAACCAGACGATTTAACGCCCAAGCAGGCGTTAGAGTTACTGTATAAATTAAAGAGTTTAAATAGCAGTTAAATTTTATACGTTTCCTCTCATTTTTTGTTCTATAGTTCTGAGTGTGTTTTGTATCTCTCTTTCTTTTAATTCAGGGTCTACGTCCTGAATATATTCAATAGCAGAGAAGTCATCACCACGTTTACGGTTTTGTGGTGGTTCTAAGGCTTCAATTAATAATGCCTCTAACGAAGCAATAATACTGGCTAGTGAAGTGTTTAGATTTACTTCGTTTAGGTTGCCATCATCAGTAACGTTTAAAAGTCCGAACCAAGAAAATCTATTCCAGCGACTTCCGAGTCTATCTATCGTATGCTCATAAAGTCTTTTTCCGAGAGGTCGATCAATTGACCTTCCGACATAAACAACAGTGTGGTGGTCGTAAAGGATATAAATACCTTTTTGCTTGCCAAAATCCACTGGTTTAGATTGAGCTTGTTGCTTACCATACATTTTAGGGTCATTCCGCCAGACCACTAACTCACGCTGCCAGTACATTCCAAACGATTGGATAATTGATTCTGATGTTTCAACGTCAGCGTCAATTAAACTTTGAAGCTCATCTGTACCAGTTGTTGAGGTTGTTGAAAGTAAATGATTTATATCTGTTATTGGTAAATCTTTAAGTGTAAAAATGCCTTTACCCACACGAATGAAAGGAGACTTACTGGAGTTATGTTTTATTGAAACTGCCAATTGTGCATTTACAGTGGCAGCTGGAGTTGCACCATCTGTTTCATAATAACCATTAGAAAGAATTTTTTCTGCTATTTCGGTGTAGTGAAGAGGCCTCTCAGATTCACTAAGAACTTTTCTAATTGCATCTTTCCAAGATTTTTCCACAAAAACTCCCTAATAAATACTGACTGACTGAATTAGTGGTGATGACCACCTTCACCATGCACGTGCTGATGTGACACTTCTTCTTTATTGGCGGCGCGCACAGCAGTAATTGTGGCTGTGAATACCACGCGTTCGCCAGCCCATTCGTGGTTGCCATCTACAATCACTTTGCCATCGGCAATTTCAGTCACTGTGTATAAAATCACTTCGCCGGTGGCGTCTTCACCTTCAAATTGCATGCCAACTTTTAGGTCTTTTGCTGGAAAAGCCGTGGCTGGTTCAATTTGTACTAATTCTTCATCGTATTCACCAAAGGCATCTGCTGGTTGTAAATCTACAATTACAATATCACCCACTTTTTTGCCGTGCATGGCTTCTTCTACTTTTGGAAAAATATTATCGTAACCGCCATGCAAATATGTTACTGGCTCTGCACTTGATTCCAGCACATTGCCATCGGCGTCTTTAAGTTCGTAAGTCATTGTTACTACAGAGTTCATTGCAATTTGCATGGTGTGTTTCCTAAAAATCTAGTGAGAGTTTGTTGGTAAGTATTTTGTTGCGTTTTGAATTGGCTAAATTTTAATCTATTTTCAGTGATTTACTCAATGCTGAATTATTTCAGTTGTATGTTTTGCGTTAAGTTTTGCGATGTGTTTATCGAGTGCCGCAGCAAAGGCTTGCTTATCTGCATTATTAAAGGGTGCGGTGCTGGTGGTGCTAACACCGTTGCTGCGAAGCTCTTCCATTAAATTGCGCATGACCAAGCACTCTTTAATATTAGCTATGGTGTAAAGCTCGCCTCTTGGGTTAAGCGCATGGCCGCCTTTTTCTACTACTTGCGCGGCTAGCGGAATATCTGCGGTAATCACTAAATCGCCTGCCTCTAGCAATTGTACGATTTTATTATCTGCCACATCAAAACCACTAGGCACGCTAAGTTGCGAAATGAAGCTTGATGGCGGAATACGCAAATATTGGTTTGCTACCAAGGTTGTAATGGTTTTAGCCCGCTCTGCCGCGCGAAATAAAATCTCTTTAATGACCACAGGGCAAGCGTCAGCATCTACCCAAATCCTCATTTAAAGTACATCTTTCTTCATAATACTGCGTTGTTCACAAAAAATTACCCCTTGCATATTAAGAATATGCGTCGGGGTAATTTTTTGCTCGCTTCTTGTCTTATTTAGAAATATGTACTTTAAATTGAGCATTAAAATTATTTAGCGACCTCTGCCGCCTGTGCGACCAGCGCCACCGGTATTTGAACCGCCACGATTTGCGCCGTTATGATTTGTTGTACTGTGGTTTGTACTTCCGCGGTTACTGTTTGGCGCACCGTTTTGACCAGCGCGACTTCGATTAGCATCCCGGTTGTAGCCGTTGTTGGATGGTTTTGGTGCAAAAATCGCAGCTTGTGGCATAGCTTGATGGCGGGCAGCTTCTGATAAGTTTTTATTATTAGCTTGCGCAGGCTTTTGTGCATTATTTTGCATATTGCCTTGCGTGTTTCTTGGTTGTTGACCTTGGCCATTAGCGGAACTTGAATGTGGTCTTTGCGCATTCGGGTTGTGCGCGCGCGCAGGGCGACCTTCTGTGCCATTTGCAGTTTGGGTTCTACCTTGCGTATTTTGCTTATTCTGACCACGCGGCGGGCGACCGTGCGCTTGCGTTGAGCGTGGCGGTTCAACTTCTGGTTTATCTGATGCGACAAAGCCTTCAACTTGTAGCTTTGGAATGTCGCGTTTAATGAGTTTTTCAATATCTTTTAACAGTTTTAATTCTTCACGATCTACCAATGAAACCGCCGCACCACTACTACCTGCTCGGCCTGTACGACCAATGCGATGTACGTAATCTTCTGGTACATTTGGTAGCTCAAAATTCACGACTTGCGGTAATTGATCAATATCTAAACCACGCGCGGCAATGTCGGTGGCTACTAGCACGCGCATACTGCCATCTTTAAACTGCGCCAGCGCTTTGGTACGTGCGCCTTGACTTTTATTGCCATGAATCGCAGCGGCTTGAATGTCGTTTTTAATTAACGTTTCTGCCAAGCGATTTGCACCGTGTTTGGTACGGGTAAAAATGAGCACTTGTTGCCAATCGTTTTGCTTAATTAAATAGCTCACCATTTGACGTTTATGGCTTTGTGCCACCATGTGCACCGTTTGCTCTACAAGCTCAGACGCAGTATTGCGACGCGCCACTTCTACAAAGCCAGGTTTATGCAACAAGCCATCTGCAAGCGCTTTAATTTCTTCAGAAAACGTAGCAGAAAATAATAGGTTTTGGCGTTGTTTTGGCAGTAGCGCTAATATTTTTTTAATGTCGCGAATAAAGCCCATGTCTAGCATGCGGTCTGCTTCGTCTAGCACTAAAATTTCTACACCGCTTAAATCAACGTTTTTTTGATTTGCGTGATCAAGCAAACGGCCTGGCGTGGCAACTAAAATATCGAGCGGTTTTTTTAAACGCGCAATTTGCGGGTTGGCATTAACGCCGCCAAAAATCACGGTGGAAGTCAACGGTAAAAATTTACCGTAGGTTTTTACAGACTCTTCAATTTGCGCGGCAAGCTCGCGCGTTGGCGTAAGCATCAAGCAGCGTGGGCGACCTTTTGCCATCTCACTTAACGGCTTTTGGCTAAGCAAGTGCAAAATTGGTAAGGTGAAGCCAGCGGTTTTGCCTGTGCCAGTTTGAGCGCCGGCAAGCAAATCGCCGCCCGTTAAAACTTGCGGAATGGCTTGTGCTTGAATTGGGGTTGGGGTGGTGTAACCTGCTTCGTTAATCGCGCGCAAAATAGGTTCGCTTAGTCCTAACTCGTTAAAGTTAAGGGTGGTTGTTTCATTTGACAATGTAATACTCCAGCTTGGAAATTTAGCCGACCAATTACTTATTGAAGCAACACCAATCGAGGCAGGCAGTTAAAAAACGTTTATTAAAAATCGTTTTCGTGACTTAAATAACCTGAGAGATTAGATAATCAGAAAGATTTTGGTATCAAGACCGCTACGCTGATTGGTTTGCGTAGGGATTTTTTGAATTATACGGATAATTTTAATAAAAGCTAGTCATGCTTGATTTAATTGAAGATGATGTATTTTTGAAGTTTGTTAATAAAAGCTTAACGGGTTTCACATGTGAATAATGTGGTTTAGCGCATATACTCCATGGGGAAGACCTTTACGGTCTTAAAAGCGTAAAAAACTTAACGGTTTTACTTTTTTAATGTGAAAAACTTAACGGCTTTGACTTTTCAAGTAAAAAACTTAACGGTTTTTTTCAGACACACTATAAAGATACATTTTAAAAACTATTCGCTATTAATTTTTTCGTGAATATTGCTGTGGATTTTTTTGTCGCCAGCGCCATGGTGGCGTTGGATTTTTGTTTTTCCAAAGGCCTAATCGTTGCGCGCGAGCGTCTAAAGCTGCATTTGCAATAATTGGGTCATTTGAATATTTATAATTATGCCAAGCAAGCCCTTGTTGCGCTAAATATAAGCTTGCATCTACATCGTTACAATATAATTTACCTAAAGTTCTGCCATATTTATCTGTGCCGTTAAAGTATGCGGTGACTATAATATCTTCACCTTTGCATAGTTTCCTTAAAGCGCGACCCGATTTTTTACCGTAACTTTGTGTGCGTTCTGGCGCGTCAATATCGGTAAGGCGGAGTTTAAAGTCGTTGGCGGTAATGTTTGATGAGCGTTCATTATCAAGATGATTATTTAGCGCGCGCAATCTAACAGTGTCCCCATCATAAACTTGCATCACTTTATAAGTCGTTACATCAGTTTCCTGAGCAAAACTTTCTGTAATAGCAAAACTATAGCAACAGAACCATACCGTTAATAGAAGGATTCTAATTCTAAACATTGGTGTAACTAATCATTTTTATCACCATGTTTGCTATCGAGCAGGCTGTAATAGTTTGAAGGCTCTAATACCGTAGGAATTGCTTCAGCATCTAAATTGGGATGGTCTTTGCTGTAGTGCAAACCGCGGCTTTCCTTGCGCTCAATCGCGCTCAATACAATAAGCTCAGCCACTTGTAGCAAATTACGTAGCTCGATTAAATTGTGACTAATTTTAAAGTTGCTGTAAAACTCTTGCACTTCATCGCGCAGCATATGTATGCGGTGTAGCGCGCGACTCAAGCGTTTGTCGGTACGTACAATGCCCACGTAGTTCCACATAAAGCGACGTAACTCGTCCCACGTGTGGGTAATGAGCACTTCTTCATCTGCGTCTGTTACGCGGCTTTCATCCCAATATGGTAACGTTACAGAGGCAATATCTGCTTGGCTTAAAATATCGTTAGCCGCAGCTTCACCAAATACCAAGCATTCTAATAAGGAGTTACTCGCAAGTCGATTTGCGCCATGCAAGCCTGTGCAGGCAGTTTCTCCAACGGCATATAAATGCTGAATATCTGTTAAGCCTTTGCTATCTGTCATTACGCCACCGCAGCTGTAATGCGCGGCTGGTACAACTGGAATCGGTGATTGACTAATATCGATACCAAGCTCTAAACAGCGACGATAAATATTTGGAAAATGTTCCACAATAAACTTAAGCGGTTTGTGTGAAATATCTAAATACACGCAATCAAGACCACGTTTTTTCATTTCAAAGTCAATTGCGCGTGCCACAACATCTCGCGATGCGAGTTCTTCGCGCGGGTCGTGTTCTGGCATAAAGCGAGTGCCATCTGGCAGTTTTAGCAAACCGCCTTCACCGCGGACGACTTCAGAAATTAAAAATGATTTTGCATGTGGGTGATACAGGCAGGTAGGATGAAACTGAATAAACTCCATATTCGCCACTCGGCAGCCCGCGCGCCAAGCCATTGCCATGCCATCACCAGTGCTAACATCTGGATTTGTGGTGTACAAATACACTTTGCCTGCGCCGCCAGTCGCTAAAATAGTGTTTTGCGCAGCAATCGTTTCCACTTTTCCAGTCATATTATTGAGGACGTAAGCGCCTAAGCAGGCGTTATTGGCAGTATGCTCGGTCACTGCCTTTACTTTGCGTGTGGTAATTAAATCTACCGCAATATGGTTTTCTAACAGCGTAATGTTTTTGTGCTGGCGTACTTTTTCGGACAAAGTCATCTGCACTGCATGGCCAGTAGCGTCTGCCGCATGAATCACTCTGCGGTGACTGTGCCCACCTTCCCGAGTTAAATGGTAGCCATTGTTATCTGGCTCGCGCGTGAAACCTACGCCTTGGTCAATTAGCCATTGCACGCTTAACTTTCCGTGTTCAGCCACTAATCTAGTCACCGCTTCATCGCACAATCCAGCGCCGGCAATCAGCGTGTCTTGTATATGCGCGTCCACCGAGTCTTCATCATTTAATACGGCAGCAATACCGCCTTGCGCCCAATCACTTGCGCTATCATTAATAGTGCGTTTACTCACCAAGCATACTTTTTTGTGCTCCGCGGTGCGAAGCGCTAGCGACAAACCTGCTAAACCGCTACCGATAATTAAAACGTCATATTGCTGCATGATGTAATTGAGTGACTATTAATGAATAAGTTTTAAGTTTACATTGATATCTATGCAACTAAGCGCGGAACTTAAAATAATAGATTGCTGTCTTGATACTAGGCATCAGAAATTAATGATTAAGTAAAAAAATATTTATAGTATTTTTGTAAGTTAAATAACGAAAGTCAGGGGAAAATGCAATGTTACAAACTAGTAAAATTCAAGCACTCACACAATTTAGCTTCGTGCAACCTGCTACACAAGGTTATACTTCTGCTGATGAAACAAATCAAAACAAGATTCAGCCCACAGGAAACCTAAGTGTAGTGTCAGTTAATCCAACAGGCGGTAACCGTGAGATTGATCACGAACTTGTATTGCGCGCACAGCGCGGTGACAAACGCGCCTTTGGCATGCTGGTAGAAAAGTATCAGCGTAAATTGGGCAGATTGCTGTCACGCATGATTCGTGACCAAACGGAAATTGAAGATGTTGTTCAGGAATCATTTATTAAGGCTTATCGTGCATTACCAAACTTCCGTGGAGATAGTGCTTTTTACACATGGTTGTATCGCATTGGTATTAATACAGCAAAAAATCATTTGGTTTCATTGAGTCGCAGACCGACTGTAAGCACCGATATCGAAATTGAAGATGCTGAAAATTTTGAAGACGGCAATGAGTTGCGCACGACGGAAACGCCAGAATCTGCGTTGATGACCAAAGAAATTGCGCAAACTGTGAACGATACTGTAGCTAGCCTGCCCGAAGAGCTCCGCACTGCGATTACCTTGCGTGAGATTGAGGGTTTAAGTTATGAAGAAATTGCAACGATTATGACATGCCCCATTGGTACAGTGCGTTCACGTATTTTTAGAGCGCGTGAAACAATTGCATTAAAATTAAGACCTTTACTAGATACGCCAGACAATAAACGCTGGTAGAGCAGTTTCAATAGTTAAGTTTAATTATTTTGACTCATTTGGTATAAAATTTAACTATTTTGCTACCTGCTAAGCAAAATACTTAACGGTTTTTTACAGACACATTTTAAAAGTGCTAAAAAAAGCATTTAAATAAATTATAAATACAGTATTAAGTTTTAGGAGTATGAAAATGAGTGAACAAATATCCGCATTGATTGATGATGAGATTGCAGCTGAAGATGCCATGCACATTATCACGTCTATGCAGTCGCAAAAGCAGGCGGCTGAGGCATGGCAGTATTATCATCTAATCGGTGATGTGATGCGCGGTGACGCCGCGTTTAGCAAAGATTTCAAACAAAATCTAATGAAAAAAATTGATGCAGAAGCAACAGTCTTATCACCCGCTGCGCAAAAAGCTAGCACCGCAGTTTCAAATCCAACTCTTATAAAAACCAAGCTACCAGCTGCTTGGTCAATTGCTGCTTCAGTTGCAGCAGTTGCTGTTGTAGGTTTGATGGCATTCGACACGCATATGCAAAATACAGATATTGCGCCTATTGAAATTGCGCAATCAATCCCATCTGAGTATTTACTAGCGCACCGTGCATCTGCCCCATCATCAGGTAGTTATTATACTCAGCCTGACTATGTGCAATCAGTTAGTTTCTCTCAATAATGCGCACTAAATACATCGCGCTGGCTTTAACTTTTGCCAGCGCACTTCTTGCTCTTAATCACGCAAGCGCAGTAAATATTTCAGATTTAATCAATACCCCAGTTACGCAAGCCAAGCTAGCACCCAGTGAGGAGCTTTGGCAAACATTGCAAAAAGCTGCAGTTGCGGCTCATGCTTTAAGTTATCAAGGTATTTTTACATACCAAACTGGTCAGCAATCAAAATCTGTGCAAATCACCCATTACTTTAACGGACAAGGTGAATTTGCACGTAATATCGTCCTTGATGCTACACCACGCGAAGTGTTTAGCCAAGGTGGTGACCTTGTGATTTATAGTCCGCGAAATGAAAAAATTGTAATTGAAAAACGCCGTGGGCAGAATATGTTTCCAGCGGTATTGCCAACAAATTTAAACTTGGTAAAAGAGAATTACAATCCACGCTTGGGTGAAGTTGAGAACGTGGCTGGTCGCCCAGCGCAAATTATTTACTTAGAGCCAAAAGATAACTTACGCTATAGCTATCGTCTTTGGGTGGATTCAGAATATGGTTTGCTACTTAAATCTGCCATGATCAACGGCCGCAATGAAACCATGGAACAAATTGGTTTTGTACAAGTTTCTTTACTTAATAAAATTGATTTAGATTGGTTTGTGCCAACGATTGACAGCACAAAAAGCTATGTGATGGAAGAAGACGCGCCAACAGCAACCTCCAGTAAAGCCGACGGAAAGAGTAAAGTAGCCGCTTGGAAAATAAATGGCTTACCATCAGGTTACCGTAAGGTTGATCAAGTAGAGCGCATAGTGCATGGTAAAACTGCTCCAGTCGTACACGTAATTTTTTCTGATGGATTGGCTTCAGTGTCTTTGTTTATTGAGCCTGTTATTAAAGGCATAAAACCTAAAACTGGGCATATGTTGGTAGGCAATACGAGTTTTTACTCAAGCGTAAATAATGGACACCAAATTACCGTGGTGGGAGAAGTGCCTGAAGCGACTGTGGCGCAAATTGCAAACGCGGTGAGTTTTAAAAAGTAATTTAGATCGTCAGATGAGAATGTTTCTGTAAAAAAGTATTAAGTTTTTTTGTGTAGGTATTTAAAAACAGTTACATTTTCCGTAAAATCTTCGTAATAAACTAAATAAAGTCATCGGTTGACTTGTTTTTTATAGAAACATACCCATCAAAAAACTGTGCAACTTTAAACAAAGCTGTAAATTCATAAATTATATGAGGTCAAAAATGATTAAAAGTTGGATCGCTACAGTTGCTTTTAGCCTAATTGCTAGTATTAACGCGACTGCTTTTGCAAAGGATTTGCCAGACTTTACTGAGCTTGCCGAAAAGCAGGGCCCTACTGTGGTAAATATTAGTATTACACAAAATGTGCATACTGAGTCAGTGGCTGGTCGGGGTTTTTCTGGCTCTCCAGATGATGAGCAAATGCAAGAGTTCTTTAAACGCTTTGGTATTCCAGGCTTCCCAGGTGGTGTTCCTGGATTTCCAGGCGGCCCAGGTCAGAATGGAGTGCCTCAGCAAGACTATAAAACACAGTCATTAGGTTCAGGTTTTATTATAAGTAGCGATGGCTATATCTTAACTAATGCGCATGTGCTGAATGAAGCAGATGAAGTTATCGTCAAACTTTTTGATAATCGTGAATTTAAAGCGAAAATTATCGGTGCAGATAAACGCACTGACGTTGCTTTGGTGAAAATTGAAGCCACTGGGCTACCCAAAATTACAGCCGGCGATCCAAACAAGTTGAAAGTAGGTGAATGGGTAGCAGCAATTGGTTCACCATTTGGGCTTGAAAATACCATGACTGCTGGAATTGTGAGTGCTAAAGGACGCGCTTTACCGCAAGAAACCTTTGTTCCATTTATTCAAACAGATGTAGCGATTAACCCAGGTAACTCAGGTGGTCCACTATTTAATTTGGCAGGCGAAGTGGTTGGTATTAACTCACAAATTTATAGCCGTAGTGGTGGCTCTGTGGGCTTGTCTTTCGCCATTCCGATTGATGTTGCAATAGATATTTCCAACCAACTAAAATCAACAGGTAAAATCACGCGTGGCTGGCTAGGGATTGCCATTCAAGAAATTACTAAAGATCTTGCAGAATCATTTGGTATGAAAAATACTAATGGTGCATTAGTTGCTGGCGTAGAGAAAAATGGCCCAGCAGATCGTGGCGGTTTAGAAGCAGGCGACGTGATTACCAAGTTTGATGGTAAACCAATAGTTATCTCATCTGATTTGCCACGGGTAGTAGGTTCAGCTAAGCCAGGTAAAATTGCTGCGGTTGAGGTCTTGCGTAAAGGGAATAATAAAACCTTAAATATTGGCATTGGTGAAATGCCTAATGAAAATGCTGAGGTTGCGCAAAATAATAAACCATCTGCCAAGCCAGAAGTAAACCGTATCGGTTTGGTTTTAAAAGAGCTTACGCCCCAACAAAAGAAAAAGCTTAATGGTAAAAATGGTTTATTGGTAATTGATGCACAAGGCGTCGGAGCTATGGCGGGTGTGCGTCGTGGAGATTTTGTATTAGGCTTAAATAATACCGAAGCCCAAAGTTTAGACCAATTTAATAAACAACTAGCTAGTTTCGCAGTGGGTAAAACTTTAGCTTTACTAGTTTTGCGTGGTGAAAACACTTTGTACGTGCCTGTTAAGATTCCAGCTAGCAAATAACAGCGCGCAATCAATAGATGTTAATACTCTGAATTTGCTGTAAAATTCACAGTTAGAGCTTTATCAATAAGGGCGCTTCATGCGCCCTTATTATTGTTGATACCTAAGCGCTAACTACAACTTTAGCTTAAGTACTGAAGCGGCCTTAATATAGTTTCAAATCATAAAATACACCATGAAAAATATTCGTAATTTCTCTATTATTGCTCACATTGATCACGGTAAATCCACCCTTGCTGACCGCATTATTCATTTATGTGGTGGCTTGGAAGATCGCGAAATGGAAGCTCAAGTACTTGATTCTATGGATATTGAGCGTGAACGTGGCATTACCATCAAAGCGCAAACTGCAGCTTTGCAATATAAAGCTGACGATGGTCAAATTTATAATTTAAACTTAATTGATACACCAGGCCACGTAGACTTTAGCTACGAAGTTTCGCGTTCGTTGTCAGCTTGTGAAGGCGCATTATTGGTAGTGGATGCAAGCCAAGGTGTGGAGGCGCAAAGTGTAGCGAACTGCTATACCGCGCTAGATTTAGGCGTAGAAGTGACTGCAGTATTGAATAAAATCGATTTGCCATCAGCCGACCCTGACCGTGTGATTCAAGAAATTGAAGATGTGATTGGTATAGATGCGTCCGATGCTGTGCGTTGTTCGGCTAAAACAGGTGTAGGCGTGCGTGATGTTTTAGAAGCAGTGATTGCAAAAGTACCGCATCCCATTGGCGATGTTACCAAGCCGCTAAAAGCTTTGGTCATTGATGCATGGTTTGATAACTATGTAGGCGTTGTGATGTTGGTGCGCGTGATTGACGGCGTATTAAAACCTAAAGATAAAATTCGCTTAATGGCAACACGTGCAGAATTTTTATGTGAGCAAGTGGGCGTATTTACGCCAAAATCATTACAAAAAACTTCGCTGTCAGCGGGTGAAGTAGGTTTTATCATTGCAGGGATTAAAGAATTAGCGAGCGCTAAAGTTGGTGATACGGTTACGCTTGTAGGTAAACCTGCGAGCGAAGCATTGGCTGGCTTTAAAGAAGTAAAGCCGCAAGTGTTTGCAGGTTTGTACCCTGTGGAATCTAACCAATTTGAAGCGCTTCGAACTGCGCTTGAAAAGTTAAGTTTAAACGATGCGTCGCTATTATTTGAGCCTGAAAACTCTACTGCGCTAGGTTTTGGTTTTAGGTGCGGCTTTTTAGGCTTGTTGCACATGGAAATTGTGCAAGAACGTTTAGAGCGCGAATATGACATGGATTTAATTACCACCGCACCTACGGTCGTGTACGAGTTGTTGTTAAAAGATGGCACGGTACTACAAATTGAAAATCCATCGCGTCTGCCAGAGCCTTCTCGAGTTGAAGAAACACGAGAACCTGTGATTAACGTTAACTTATTAATGCCGCAAGATTATGTAGGCCCAGTGATGACCTTGTGTAATAACAAGCGCGGTTTACAAAAAAATATGCAATATATGGGCAGGCAAGTAATGCTGAGTTACGAAATGCCACTCAATGAAGTAGTGCTGGACTTCTTTGATAAGCTTAAATCTGTATCGCGTGGTTATGCGTCTATGGATTATGAGTTTTTAGAATTCCGTGCTGCCGATTTAGTAAAGCTTGATATTATGGTGAATGGCGAGCGTGTAGATGCGCTGAGCATGATTGTGCATAGAGCAAACAGTGTGCATCGAGGTCGTGAAGTGGCAGCAAAAATGCGTGAATTAATTCCACGCCAAATGTTTGATGTGGCGATTCAAGCCTCTATTGGCGCAAATATTATTGCGCGTGAAACTGTAAAAGCGATGCGTAAAAACGTGATTGCAAAATGTTATGGCGGCGATGTTTCGCGTAAAAGAAAACTATTAGATAAGCAAAAAGAAGGTAAAAAGCGCATGAAACAAGTGGGTAACGTAGAGATTCCACAAGAAGCGTTTTTAGCCATTTTACGTGTTGAAGACAAATAACAATTAAGCGTATATTTATAAAATGTGTCTATAAATAAACGTTAAGTTTATTTGCATTAAAAAGTCTAAATGTTAAGTATTTTTACCAATAAAAAACGTAAAGCGCTTAATTTTGTGCAATAAGCAAAATAAAAAAAGAATAGGAAAAAATAAACCATGATGTTTGCATTATTCATGATTGTGATACTGCTAGTAACAGGATTTATTTGGTTACTTGATATTATAGTGTTGCGCAAAAATCGCCCTGCAGACACACAAGAGCCTATTGTTGTAGAATATGCAAAAAGTTTTTTCCCAGTCATTTTAATCGTTTTTTGTGTAAGATCTTTTATCATAGAGCCTTTTAAAATCCCATCTGGCTCTATGATGCCCACCCTATTAGCTGGCGATTATATTTTAGTGAATAAATTTGATTATGGTTTTCGCCTACCTATTTTAAACAATACCTTAATTAAAATGGGCAGCCCAAACCGTGGCGATGTCGTTGTGTTTCACTATCCACCTGACCCATCTATCGATTATATTAAGCGTGTAATTGGTTTGCCTGGCGATAAAATTCGCTATGAAGACAAACGTTTAATCATTAACGGCAAACCATTAGAGATGGAGACTGTAGGTAATTATGATTATGTACTTTCAGGCTTAAATATGATGACTGCAAAGCAATACAAAGAGCAACTTGGTGATGTTAAGCATGATATTTTAGTTCACGATGTCATGGCTAATTATGAAGCAGAAACAATAGGTGCGAAATTTGCGAGTAATGAAGAAATTACAGTGCCGCAAGGTCATTATTTAGCGATGGGCGATAACCGCGATAACAGTTCTGATAGTCGCGTTTGGGGTTTTGTACCAGATGGAAATTTAGTGGGTAAAGCGTTCTTTATTTGGATGAACTTTGATCAAGGTTCTAGAATTGGCAGCGCAATTAAATAATTTGATTGATTCAATGTATGGTTAAGCTATATTTCACATACAATAAAGCTACGTATTAAGTTTTAATAATTCACTATGGATACCATAAATCAGTAGATTCGATGATTAGGAGTAGATAATGTCTAAAAGTTTAGTATTTAATGAGTCGTTAATGAAAAAGCAAACTGGCGCTAGCATGATTGGTATGTTTTTGTTAATTGCCATGGTATTACTCATGTTAATTGTAGCGATGAAAGTAATGCCAGCATATGCAGAGCATATGAACATTAAAAAAGTAATGAAAGCGATGAGTGCCGAGCCTTTAAGTAGTATGAGTAAACAAGAAATAAGGGCATCTTTTAGTAAACGTATATCTATCGATGATATTACGGCAGTGAAATCAGAGGATTTAGATATTTTACAAGATGACGCAGGCAGAACAGTGCTGTCAATCGAATATCAAGCAGTTAGGCCTGTAATGCATAATTTGAGTGTGGTGATTGATTTTAAAGCTTCTACCGATGACTAGTTGTTAACTGGTCATTTAAAACTTAATCGATATTTACAGACACATTTTTACTTTAGCCTAATACTATCAATATTGAATGACACAACCAGCATTATCAATCAAGCTAACTTACCAATTTAAAAAACCCAGTTTGCTTAACCAAGCTTTAACGCATCGCAGCTTTGGGCTTCTTAATAATGAACGCTTAGAGTTTTTAGGCGATGGCGCACTTAATTTTATAATTGCACACCAACTTTATTTGCGTTTTCCCAGATTGCCAGAAGGCGATTTAAGCCGTTTACGCGCACAATTGGTCAAAGAATCTACTTTATATGAGCTGGCAAACGAACTGGAACTTGGCGGTGCACTTAGTATGGGTGAGGGTGAGCTTAAAAATGCTGGCTGGCGTAAGCCGTCTATACTAGCAGATGCTTTCGAGGCAATTGTAGGCGCAATTTATTTAGATGGGGGTCACACCGAAGCGGAAGCGTTTATATTGCAGATGTTCGCTGAAAGATTTGACAATATAGATCCAAAGGTCATAGATAAAGATCCAAAATCTTTGTTGCAAGAGTTGCTACAAAGCAAAAAAATGACCTTACCTGAATACACAGTCACGCATACCTCGGGCGAAGCGCATGCACAAATTTTTATAGTGGAATGTGTAATTCAGAAGTTTAATATACGCACGGTAGGCGAAGGCACAAGCCGCCGTGTTGCAGAACAACAAGCGGCAACATTAGCATTTGCCCAAATGGAAAAACTAAACAAATGAGCACTGAAATTAACACTTCAATTGATGCAAACATAGACGATTTTAAATGCGGCACAGTGGCGATTGTTGGTCGTCCCAACGTAGGTAAATCTACACTTTTAAACCATATTCTAGGCATGAAGTTAGCCATTACTTCGCGCAAAGCACAGACAACGCGGCATCGGTTGCTAGGTATACATACCACGCCAGAAACACAGTTTCTATTTGTAGATACGCCAGGTTTTCAGCAAAAACATTTAAATACGCTGAACAAAGGTTTGAATAAAACTGTGACGCAAGTTTTAACAGAAGTTGATGTTGTGCTTTTTGTAATTGAGCCTATGAAGCTAGGCGAGGCTGACCGTAAAGTTTTAGCGTTACTTTCAGAAAAAACACCAACGATTCTCGTGGTAAACAAATCAGACTTAATGGGTGATAAAGGCAATTTATTGCCGCTAATTCAAGATTTTGACTTGGAATTCCCATTTGCTGAAATTGTGCCAGTAAGCGCGAAAAAGAGTTTAAATTTACAAGAGTTACTGACTACAGTGCGCAAGTATTTACCAACGAAAGCCGCTATTTATGGTGAAGATGAACTCACCGATAAGAACGAACGATTTTTAGCCGCTGAATTAGTGCGCGAAAAAATATTCAGGTTATTAGGGGATGAAATTCCATACGCTGTCACTGTGGAAATTGAAAAGTTTGAAATGGACGGCAAAATGCGTCGCATTGCTGCTGCTATTATTGTGGATAAAGAAAGCCAAAAGCCGATGATTATTGGTAAAGGTGGCGAAAAGCTTAAACAAATATCGAGTGAAGCACGCCAAGATATGGAAAAGCTCTTTGACGGCAAAGTATTTTTAGAAACTTGGGTAAAAGTTAAAGGTGGCTGGGCTGATGATGCACGCGCTTTAAAATCACTTGGCTATTAATGCTTAGTAAAGTTTTACTTGAGATAAACCTTTATAAATGGCTACCAACAGCAATCACCGGCAAGATAACCAATCGGTGTATGTGCTACATACTTTTCCTTTTAAAGAAACTAGCTTAGTTGTAGAGCTTTTTACACGTAACTTTGGACGCGTTGCTACTACGGCTAAAGGCGCCCGGCGCCCTCGCTCTGCCATGCGCGGAATGTTACAATCCTTTCAGCCACTCACTGCTACTTGGTCTGGCAAATTAGAACTTAAAACTTTGCATAGCCTAGAGTGGGGCGGCGGTTTATTATTGCTGCAAGGTGAAGCACTCATGTGTGGCTTTTACCTAAACGAGCTATTGCTAAGATTATTACCGCGCGAAGATCCCCACGAAGCATTGTTTGAGTACTATAGCGCAACTCTAAAAACGCTGACTACTACTCAAGATTTAGCCACCACTTTACGTAGATTTGAGCTTAAATTGCTACAAGAGTTAGGCTATGCTGTTCCACTATTGCTTGATGAAAATGAAGAATCCATCATTGCTGATAAAAATTACCGTTATGAAGCCGAGTTCGGTGCATGCGCATTATCCGCAACTAAAAGTGGCGTACAATTATCAGGCAATACTATGTTAGACATGGCAAAAGACAATTATATTAATGTTCAAACGCAAACTCAAAGTAAGCAGTTGATGCGATATTTACTAGCGCATTATTTGGGTGATAAACCGCTTCACACGCGGCAACTATTAATTGACTTACAAGGTCTTTAATTTATGAAAAACATAAATCAACATTTGGAAGATTGAAAGTATTAAAAATGATTAAATTAGGTGTCAATATCGACCACGTCGCAACTATTCGTCAAGCGCGTGGCACAAAATATCCAAGTGTTGTGCAAGCAGCATTACGTGCTGAGCAATCTGGTGCAGATAGCATTACTTTGCACTTACGCGAAGATAGACGGCATATGCAAGATGCAGACATTTTTGCGCTTCGCCCTTTGCTACAAACCAAAATGAACTTGGAATGCGCGGTGACCAACGAAATGATAGATATCGCATTAAAAGTAGCCCCACAAGATGTTTGCTTAGTGCCAGAGCGCCGTGAAGAACGCACTACTGAGGGTGGACTAGACGTTGTTGCATACTTTGATAAAGTAAAAGACGCTTGCAACAAGTTAGGTGAGGCAGGCATACGTGTTTCCCTCTTCATTGGGCCAGACATTTCACAGATTGATGCCGCCAAAAAAGCGGGCGCACCTGTGGTGGAATTGCATACTGGCACTTTTGCCGATACAGAAAATTTAAACGATAAGGCACATGAGTTGGGGCGTATTCAAAAAGCAGTTGCACATGCGCGAAACTTAGGTTTAGTAGTCAATGCAGGGCACGGGTTGCACTATCACAACGTGCATGAGGTCGCTGCAATTGATGGTATTGACGAGCTGAATATTGGCCATGCCATTGTTGCACATGCACTATTTGTAGGTTGGGATAACGCTGTGCGCGAGATGAAAGCTTTGATTCAAGAGTTTGCGCCTGTTTAATCATGATTTTTGGGATAGGCACAGATATTGTTGAAGTTGCAAGAATTGACGGTTCTATCACTCAATTTGGTGATGATTTTGCCAAACGTATTTTGGCTGAAAGTGAATTTTTAAGTTATCAACAATCGCAGATTAAAGCGCGTTTTTTAGCTAAACGTTTTGCTGCGAAAGAAGCATTTTCTAAAGCCTTAGGCACTGGTTTACGTGCACCAGCGACGTTTCAAAATATTGCTGTAACGCACGATGAGTTGGGTAAGCCTATTTTATTATTAGCACCTGAATTACAGTCTTTTTTGCAGTTAAAAAATATTCAGCACACCCACATTAGCATCAGTGATGAAAAAAACTTAGCAGCTGCATTTGTGGTGCTGGAAACATAACGCAAATGGATATAGATTTAAGTCGTCGTTTTGGTGGTGTTGCTAGACTATATGGCGAGGCTGGTTTAGTGCAGTTACAAGCCAGCCACATTGCAGTGATTGGCATTGGCGGGGTAGGTTCTTGGGCTGCAGAAGCATTAGCGCGTAATGCGGTAGGTACAATTACTTTGGTTGATCTAGACAATGTTGCAGAGTCTAATGTAAACCGGCAACTGCACGCGGTAGAGGGCAGCTTTGGCAAAGCAAAAGTGACTGCAATGGCAGAACGCATGCGTTCAATAAACCCCCTAATAAAGGTAACTGAAATTGAAAATTTTGTCACCTCAGAAAATATTGCGCAGCTTTTTAGTACTAAGCTAGACGGCGTTATTGATTGTATGGACGACGCTAAGGCAAAAATGGCATTAGCGGCTTTTTGTAAAACACAACAAATACCATTTGTCATGGTCGGTGGAGCAGGTGGTCGCTTAGACCCAACGCGAATTCAAGCTGCAGACTTAAGCCTAGTGCAGCATGATAAATTACTAGCCAAGGTACGCAACGTTTTACGCCGTGATTATGGCTTTGCCAAAGGACGTGATGGCGTAAAGCAAAAGCAACCAAAAATGTACGTACCTTGCGTATATTCTGATGAACCCGTTATTCGTCCAGAAGCTAAGCCAGCATCTGCATGCGAGGTTGATAATGCAATTACTGGGCTAAATTGTGCGGGTTATGGTTCTAGCGTGTGCGTTACTGCACCGTTTGGTTTTGCGGCAGTTGCACTTTTGTTTAAAGCCATGCTGAACAAATAACCGTACTAACAGTCATGTTGCTATGACAAAAATTTCCGTGACAAATAACACTCAATTTAAAGGCAATAAAGCTAGCTTACCTAGCAAAACTTGCATGCACTGCGGGCTAAAGATGACATGGCGTAAAGCTTGGGCTAAAAATTGGCTTGAAGTTAAATATTGTTCAGATAAATGTAGAAAAGATAGCAAGTAATGACCATACGAAATCTAGTCATTATTTTAGGTGACCAGCTAAATCTTGATAACTCAGCATTAGAAGGTTTTGATCTGGCGCTAGACCATATTCTAATGGTAGAAGCACCGCAAGAGTCCAGCCTTGTTTGGAGTCATAAAGCGCGCATTGTATTATTTTTATCGGCGATGCGTCATCATGCAGTAAAGCTTGAGGCGCTGGGCTATTCAGTCACTTATTTAAAACTAGAAACGCATGACTTTGCATCGCTAAAAGCAGCATGGCAACATTATGTTATGTTGCTAAGACCACAAAAAATCATTGCATGTGAGGCTGGCGATTATCGTGTTGAACAAGATTTACTAAGTTTAATTGCATTAACAAATACGCCAGTAGTGATTCGCGACGACACACACTTTATGTGTAGCCGTGCAGACTTTAAGCATTGGGCTTTAGATAAAAGCGGCGGGAGTAAACAGCTGCGCATGGAATTCTTTTACCGAATGATGCGTAAAAAATACAACGTGTTGATGCAAGCTGGCGAGCCTGAAGGTGGTGCATGGAATTACGACACAGAAAATCGTAAAGCCTTTGGTAAAGCTGGACCACAAAAAATTCCTGCTTCGCCCAAGATAAATGTAGATGCAATGACGCAACAAGTGATAGAGGTTATCAATACAAAATTTGCAGACCACCCAGGTAGTTTAAAGCACTTTATTTGGCCAGTGACTCGTGATGAAGCTTTGGTATTTTTAGACGATTTTATTGCGTATAAATTAGCTGGTTTTGGTAATCATCAAGATGCGATGTGGCAATTTGAGTCGCAAGATCTAGACTTTGATGAAGCTAACAAAAGTCCATATTTATGGCATTCTTTATTATCAACATCACTTAATCTAAAGTTACTTAACCCGCGCGAAGTGATTGCTGTTGCGCTTAATGTTTATAAACTTAACGGTTTGGCCCTTGAATGTGAAAAACTTAACGGTTTTTCACAGACACATTTTTCGCGTGATAGCGACTTGTCGCTTGCCAGTGTAGAAGGCTTTATTCGTCAAATTTTAGGTTGGCGCGAGTTTATGCACGGCGTTTATTGGTTAGATATGCCCCAAATGGCGGCGAGTAATCACTATCAACACACTAACAAATTGCCTAACTGGTATTGGACTGGCAATACGCAAATGAACTGTCAACGGCAAACTATTTTGCAAACCTTACAGTATGGCTACGCACATCACATTCAACGTTTAATGATTACTGGCATGTTTGGTGTGCTAGCAGAGTTAAACCCACAATCGCTTGAGACGTGGTATTTAGCCGTCTATGTAGATGCAATAGAGTGGGTAGAGTTGCCCAACGTTGCAGGCATGGCTTTGTACGCAAATGGCGGACGCTTTACTAGCAAACCTTACATTGCAAGCGGTGCGTATATTAAACGTATGAGTAACTATTGTACTAACTGTAAATATAAGCCTGAGATAAAAACCGGAGAAAACGCCTGCCCAATAACCACATTATATTGGCATTTTTTAATCAAACATTATCAAGTGTTTTCGCGCAATCCACGCACCGCATTAATGACTAAGAATGTAGATAGATTTAGTGAAGCTGAGTTAAAGGCAATTGAAAAATCCGCTGGAAACCTATTAAATAATTTAGAAAAACTATAGTTATAAATTAACAAAGAGTATTGATTAGGGCTTTGTATATTTAGACTTTAGTACTATATTAGACTATTGTTTTCATTGCTTCGTCATCAATCCGTCACAATTTGGACATAACATCTAATGCATAACAACTCTTCAGATATTATGCTTCTAACTTATCCGCCTTTAAATTTGCTTAACCGCGACACCAGCATTTTAGCGTTTAACGAACGCGTGTTGAGCCTAGCCCAAAACCCTGATTATCCGCTCTTAGAGCGACTGCGCTTTGTATGCATCGTGTCATCAAACTTGGATGAGTTTTTTGAAGTGCGTGCTGATCCGCATGTAGATGCGATGCGTGATGATGAAAGACATACTGATATTAATGTAAAAAGTTATCAACTAATTGCAGAAGTTGCGCATAAGTTAGTTGAGAAGCAATATGATATTTTTAACATGGTCATTATGCCGGCGTTGGCGAAAGAAGGCGTGCATTTAGTTTCTCACGGAGACAGAACTGCACAGCAAAAACGCTGGGTTGCGCAGTACTTTGAAAACGAAGTGAGGCCATTATTGGTGCCAGTGGCGCTAGATCCATCTCATCCATTCCCGCAAGTTGCCAATAAGTCACTTAACTTTATCGTGTCTTTAGGTGGCACAGACGTGTTTGGTCGCGATAATAATATTGCCATTGTAAAAGTGCCGCGTGTATTACCGCGCCTAATTAAATTACCCGAAAATTTAAGTGGTAAACAACAAAAATTTATATCTTTATCAAGCGTAATTCGTGCGCACCTGGCGAGCCTATTTACAGGCCGAGAAGTGCTCAATTTTTCACAATTCAGAGTGACACGCCATTCAGATTTGGCGGTAGATGAAGATGATGTAAAAAACTTGCGCACAGCTTTGCGTCAAGGTCTGGTGCAACGTAATTACGGCGACGCCGTGCGCTTAGAAGTGTCAAATAGTTGCGATGAAAAGCTAGCTAAATTATTACTACAACAGTTTGACCTACCAAAACAATCTTTATACCGCGTCCACGGCCCCGTAAATTTAGTACGCTTGATGCAACTGGCAGATTTGTCTGAAGGTAGCCATTTAAAATTCAAACCATTTGAGCCGCAAATAAGTCAGCAAATTGTACCAAACCAATCATTTTTTAGTCAGTTAAAACAGCGCGATACTCTCATTCATCAGCCGTTTGAAAGCTTTGAGTCGGTGATTGATTTCTTGCGTGAAGCTGTGAATGACCCTGATGTATTATCGATTCAACAAACCATCTACCGAACAGGCTCTGATGCACGCATGTTAAAATTACTGCAAGAAGCAGTGCGCCGCGGTAAGGAAGTGATGGCGGTGGTAGAGTTAAAGGCGCGCTTTGATGAAGAGGCAAATATTAACTGGGCCGAACAGCTTGAGTCAGTTGGTGCCCAAGTAGTATATGGTATTGTTGGCCTTAAAACCCACGCAAAAATGTTATTAGTGATGCGCCGCGAAGGCTCGGAATTAAAATATTACGGTCATCTTTCAACTGGTAATTACAACCCGAGAACAGCAAAACTTTACACTGATGTAAGTATGCTCACCGCCGACCCTGAAATTACGCGTGATATGGAGCACTTATTTAGACATATTGCCAGCCAAGTTGAATTGCCGCGCATGCAAAAACTACTGGTCGCACCATTTTATTTGCATAGACGCATGCTCGCTAAAATTAAAACTGCAGAACTTGCAGCAAAAACTGGTAAGCCTGCGCGCATTATTTTAAAAATGAATGCCCTTACTGATGTTGCGCTGACGCAAGCCCTAGTAAAAGCAGGACGCGCTGGTGTAGAGATTGATTTGATTTTACGTGGTGCGTGTATTTTACCAGTAGGCGCGCCAGGCTTAGATGGGCGTATACGTGTACGCTCAATTATTGGCCGTTTGCTAGAACACTCGCGTATTTTTTACTTTCAAATTGATGGTAACGATACCATGTGGTTATCTAGCGCGGACTGGATGAATCGCAACATGATGCGCCGCGTAGAAATTGCTTGGCCAATTACTGATGCTAAAAATCTAACGAGAATTTTATCTGAATGTTGCGAGCTATACTTGAATGATTATCAAGATTCATGGCTGTTGAATAACGATGGCGTTTATGAGTTAAGCGCAGATAAGAAAACTAAAGATAATAAGGCTTCCGATGAAAAAGCTGCCTATGAAAAACCGTTAAGTGCGCAGCAAAAGTTGCTAAAAAAATATGCACAATAGTGCATTTGAATAATACTTGCATAAGTAAATGGCAAATATTATTTTATGGCGGCATGCTGACGCTGAAGTGATAAGTAGCAGTGGTGTAGATATTGACCGCGCATTGACTAAACGTGGCAGAAAAGATGCTCAAAGAATGGCAAGTTGGCTAAACGATTGCCTGCCTGAAGGTACTATAATTCTGTGTAGCCCAGCTAAGCGTTGCTTAGAGACCTTGGCAGCGCTAAACGATGTCAATGTTAGTGCGAATAAGTACAAAATTCAAGTAGTAGAGCTTTTAGGTTTAGATGCTTTGCCAGAAATAATTTTGCATAGTATTAGCAATACCGACACCGAGCAGACTTATTTACTGGTTGGGCATCAACCTAATATTGGATTTGTAATTGCAGAATTATTAGGGATGCAGGAAAAATCTTGTGTAGTGAAAAAAGGCTCGGTGTGGTGGATAAGGCAAAGGTTTTTGAATGGCGTTGCACGGAAAATTTCGCATGAATACTATTTATACACCGTGCAACAACCATAAATTTTAGCCTTAAAGCTAAGCTTAAGGCTTAGCGCAAGCTTTTATTTCTTTTTTGGCCTACCAGTTTTAATCGTAGGTACTTTGCTCATTGCAGCTTTTAAAGCCACATCTGACATAGCAGTTAATTGCATAATGCCAGCTCGAAGCAATTCACTTTTCTTTGCTGGTTGACCAAGTTTTAATAAGCGCTCTTTAAGCACATAAAGTTGAGCATATTCTGCTTTTGGCATCGTAAAGCTATCGCGTTCCATTTTTAATTTTTGCGTTTTTTCAGCTTTAGTTGATTTAATTACGGGCGCTTTTTTTGCAACTATTTTTGTTGGTTCTTTAGTGACTACTTTAGGCGCGGTTTTAGCTGTTGGCTTAGTAGTTACAACTGAAGCACTGTGTTTTGCTGCAGTAGCCTTACTAGCTGCCATTACTGGTTTTTTAACTTCAGTTATAACTGGAGCCTTCAAGGCGGCAGCTTGTGCAGGGTTAATTTTTGACATACAGACTCCTAAGATATTCAATTTAAATAGTTTATACCGTTTATTTACAATTACTACACAGTTTTTTATTAAATATTTGTGACTATTTTGTGACTAATATGCAATCGCAACGTGATCACTCGGTCACTAAAATTTGAAACCCCCAGCTAGTTTTCTGCCATGCTAGAATTTCTTCATCAAGTAAATAAGAGGATTGCGGAAATTTTTCTGCCCAATATTTGGGTAAGGTAAGTGAAATTTCTTGATTCATCTGACTAAGTTGCAAACCACGCAAATTAGGCATTTTTCTCGCGTGGCATAAAATAACTGCTAAGCGTAAACACATCAATTGCATCACAAAAATTCGGTCTGTAAAGTCGGCCTCCAGTTTTTTAAGTTTTGCACGATGCCCAAGTATTAATAAACTTAAGCAATGCAATTCACTTTGCGCAAAGCCTTGAGGTTCTGCATAGTCAAGTATATAAGCGCCGTGGAACTGTGTATCTATTGGCGAAATAATGCCACCTATTTCATGCAATAACGCAGCCCAACGTAATTTTCTGCCATGCGCTTGGCGCTCGCCAGTAGCAAATTGAATCGACTCAGTTACTTTTTCAAATAATTTTTCAGCGACTTCTGCAACAGTATGTGCATGTACTTCATCTACAGCAAATTTTCGTGCGAGGCGATTCACTGACTGATTTCTTAAATCAAGCATATCGTTTTCACGACTAATCATGTCGTAAAGCAAGCCGTGTCGTAGCGCGCCTTTCGCAATATTAAGTGTTTCAATTTCTAAAAAATCAAATACGGCTATTAATATTGATAAACCGCCACCGATAACCGCTTTTCGATCTTCTTTTAAGCCTAATAAACGTAATTTATCTGGGTAACGTGCGCGTAAAAGCTCTTCACGTAACCAATATAGATTTTTTTTAGTAATACGCTCTGCGCTATTGCCATATTGCGCTAGTACTTCACCCACCGCCCCCACAGTACCAGATGCGCCGTATGCAACATCCCATTGTTTGTGGCTAAAGTTAGTACCTACTGATTCAAATACTGATTCTGCAGCAATTTCTGCGCGCTCAAAGGCTCTTTCAGTAAACTCACCATTTGCAAAATGTTTCAGTGACCACGCAACGGAGCCCACATGTAATGATGCGGTGCGTTGCGCGCTAAAGCCTTGGCCAATAATAAACTCAGTTGAGCGTCCACCAATATCAATAACGAGTCTTCTGTCGCTAGATTGAGGCAAAAATCGGCTGACACCTTGGTAAATAAGCCTTGCTTCTTCAACGCCTGAAATAACCTCAACATCAAAGCCCAGAACTTTTTTTGCAAGCTTAGTAAATACTTCACGGTTATTCGCTTCACGTAATGTTTGCGTTGCAACTGCGCGCACATTAATCGCATCAAAGCCTTGTAAACGCTCACCAAATCTAGCCAAACAGCGCAAACCACGCTCAATGGATTCTGCAGTTAGATTGCGGTCTTCATCTAAATCACCGCCTTGTCGCACGGCCTCTTTTATATATTCCACACGTTCGATGTGACCGCTATCTAACCGACCAATCTCTAGCCGAAAACTATTCGAGCCTAAATCTATAGCGGCCAACAAGGATTTATCACTTGGTAAATTGGTCAATTGATTGTTATTTTCCATTTGCGTACTTTTTAGTATTCAATTTGTGCGAATGTGCATGTTAAAACAATATTATTGTTTTCTATTTTGATGTTGTCACTTGAAAGTTTAATCACAAAGCCTAATTAAAGATAAGTATTTATTAAAAAAACTTAAAAAAAGTGCATTTATTTAGGAGGCCACAATGGCAAAAGAAACAACACCAAAAGCTAAGTCACAAGTTACACCAGATAGTAAGCCAGAAATAATGGCATTTCAGGCTGAAGTAAAACAGCTACTTCAGTTGATGATTCACTCGCTTTATAGCAATAAAGAAATTGTATTACGTGAGCTTATTTCAAACGCGTCAGATGCGGCAGATAAATTGCGTTTTGAAGCGCTATCTAACGGTGCATTATTTGAAAATGATACTGAATTAAAAATTCGCGTGGTTTTTGATAAAGACGCTCGCACATTAACCATTAGCGATAATGGCATTGGTATGAGCCGCGATGAAGTGATTGCCAATATTGGTACGATTGCTAAATCTGGCACTAAAGAATTTTTTAATGCACTCACGGGCGATCAAGCTAAAGACGCTAACTTAATTGGACAGTTTGGCGTAGGTTTTTACTCATCATTTATTATTGCTGACAAAGTCACGCTGACAACACGTCGCGCAGGATCAAGTGAAGCTGTGCGCTGGGAGTCAGCAGGTGAGGGTGACTTTACTTTAGAGTCTGTTGAAAAAACAAGCCGTGGTACTGAGGTTGTGTTGCATTTACGTGCTAGTGAGGATGAGTTTTTAAACGATTGGAAATTAAAAACCATTATTCGTAAATATTCAGATCATATAACCTTGCCGATTGTGATGAAAAAGACTGAATTTAAAGATGGTGAAATGGTAGCGCTTGATGAAGATGAAACGGTGAATACAGCATCTGCATTGTGGGCGCGAAATAAAAGTGATATTACTGAAGAAGAATATAACGAGTTTTATAAACACGTTTCGCACGACTTTGAAAGCCCACTTGACTATTCGCACAGCCGCGTAGAGGGTAAACAAGAATATATTTCATTACTTTATATTCCAAGCAAAGCGCCGTTTGATTTATATGACAGAGAGCGTCGTCATGGCATTAAATTGTATGTAAAACGAGTGTTTATTATGGAAGACGCTGAAAAGTTGATGCCACAATATTTACGCTTTGTTCGGGGCGTGATTGATTCGTCTGATTTGCCACTTAATGTTTCGCGTGAAATTTTGCAATCTAGTCGCGATGTAGATGCGATTAAAGCGGGTTCTACAAAAAAGGTGTTGAGTCTTTTAGAGGATATGGCTAGCAATAAACCAGAAGATTATACTAAGTTTTATGCGGAATTTGGTCGTGTACTTAAAGAAGGGCCTGGTGAAGATTTTGCAAATAAAGACAGGATTGCGACCCTGTTACGCTTTGCTTCAACCAAGGCTGACAACGATGTGCAAGAGGTTTCATTTAAAGATTACATTGCGCGCATGCAGCCTGAGCAAGAAGTTATTTACTACATTACCGCAGATAGTTTTGCTGCGGCACAGCACAGCCCGCATTTGGAAATTTTCCGCAAAAAAAGCATTGAAGTTTTACTAATGAGCGATCGTGTTGATGAATGGTTGCTTGGAAGCTTGAGTGAGTTTGAAGGCAAAAAATTACAATCAATTGCCAAAGGTGATTTGGATTTAGGTAAGCTAGAATCTGATACTGAAAAAGAAATTCAGAAGAAGATTGAAGAAGACGCTAAATCTTTGGTTGAGAAAATTAAGCAATCACTCGGCGAGCAAGTAAAAGACGTGCGCGTCACGCATCGATTAACTGATTCGCCAGCCTGTTTGGTGAGTGATAAACATGATTTATCTGGAAATTTATCACGTATGTTAAAAGCCGCAGGGCAAACTGCGCCAGAAGCTAAACCAATTTTGGAAATTAACCCAAACCATAAATTAATTAAACGTTTAGAAGCTGAAACTGTGGATGCTAAGTTTGGTGATTTAGCATTTGTGATATTTGATCAAGCCTTGTTAGCAGAAGGCGGCACGCTAGAAGACCCAGCAAGCTTCGTAAAACGTATGAATAGCTTGATTAGTTAATTGCAAAAATGTGTCTGTAAAAAGCCGTTAAGTTTTCTCACACACATATTTATTTTAA